>CAMLNJ010000421.1 GCA_946481225.1 uncultured Verrucomicrobiota bacterium
ACCCCCCTTTCCCTACACGACGCTCTTCCGATCTGCCACCCCGGCCGCTTTCCTTCGGAACGCTGGCCGGCTTCAGTTCGGAACGGTGGCCGCTTTCAAATCGGAATACCCGGCCGGCTTCATCGGAATCTGCAGAGGGCAACCGTCTCGAAGGAAATCTCTTCGGTGTCTACCTCTGGGGACCGTCCGACGCCCTGGTGCGGGACAACACAATCATCGGCCGCGACGATCTCCGGATGTCGGAGCGTGGCAACGGGGTATCCGTCTGGAACAGCCCGGGCACCCGCATCATCGGCAACCGGATCGTCAACGGTCGTGACGGCATCTTCGTCAGCAAGACCCAGCGGAATGTCTTCAGCCGTAACTGGCTGGAGGGCGTACGGTTCGGCATCCACTATATGGACGCCAACGACAGCGAGGTGTCCGGCAACATCTCGGTCGGAAACCAAGTCGGCTACGCGATCATGATGTCCAACCGCATCGCCGTCCGGGGCAACCTCTCACAGGGCGACCAAGAACACGGCTTCCTGCTTCACTCCGTCAACGGGTCGCGGTTCGAGGCCAACGCCGTGAATGGGCGCTTCCTGGGCACGGCCCCGATCCAGAGCGACCGGGACGATCCGGACCCGGACGTTCCACGGGAAGCCGAACCGGTCGACGGGTCACGGATCGGCACCGGCAAGTGCCTGTTTGTTCTCGGATCCGTCCGAAACGAGATCCACGGCAACCGGTTCGAGGGCTGCGAGATCGGCGCCCACCTCACCGGCGGCGCCGAACGCAACACAGTCGTCGGCAACGCCTTCATCAACAACCGCACCCAGGTGAAGTACGTCGGCGCCCGCGTGGTCGAGTGGTCGGAGAAGGGGCGCGGCAACTACTGGTCCGACAACGCCGCCTACGACCTAAACGGTGACGGCATTGCCGACGAGCCATACCGGCCGAACGATCTGGTGGACCGCGTTATGTGGGCCTATCCCACCGCCAAGCTGCTGCTCAACAGCCCCGGCATCCAGGCAATCCGCTGGGCGCAGAAGCAGCTTCCCCTGCTTCAGAAAGGAGGCATCGTGGACACCAGCCCGCTTATGGCGCCACCCGAGACCGGCATGCTCACACAAAGCCCCGGTGATGCGCCTACCGGCGGTCCCCTCCCTGGTCGTCGCGTTGAACGCGGAAGGGGTAAGGCAGGCTGAAGCGCCGCGATATAAGCCCGAACGCACGCGGCCGTATTCCTTCACTCCCGCTCCTACGGGAATAGCCTTGAGTGATAGGGTGATGCGGTGGAGGTCCCTTTTCCGAATGCCGGTAAAAAGCGTTGAACGTCGAAGACACCACCTATGGGAGCCCGCAATGGGCGTGACGCCGATCGGTCTGGATCTGACGAAGAGTGAGCTAGACCTTTGCGGAGACGCAGTGGAGACGTTCGTGCTGCTCCGCTGATCACGTGCATTGACTGTCGCCGTTATGGAGTGCTTTGCAGGCCTTTGAGCGATTTTGGCGGACGGCCGCGCCGGCGAGGCGCTTCCGGAGCGGGAAGCGGTCGGTCTTCCAGAAGCCCCTGTGCGACGGCCTGACCCAGAAGGTTCTGAACTGACGAGACCGACCAGCGCGTTTCCCCGCGGGGCGTCCGGCAGTGCAGCTCCTCAAGATGCCGGGCAATGTTGGTCAGGGTTGGGTTGTCCAGCGTCTTCACCGCCGAGGCAACCAAGGTGACAAGGTCATCGCTGTCGCGCCGCCGCGGCGTACGCTCCAGTACCTTGTCGTTCACGAACCCGTCACGCGCGAGGCGACGGACGGCGCGCACCAGGGCCGCTCCGGTCCACGGACCACCGTCGGGGCGCCGCGAGCCATTTCTGTCCAAGCTGCGGGCGACGGTCGCCCAGGAATAGCCGGGTCGCATCGCGCGGACGTGGGGCAGAATATCATCGGCCACCCGCAGCACATCAGCGTCGCGCCGCGCCTCGCGGGCCTCGTTGACGGCGCGCACCGCCGACGCGGAACGGAAGCGCAGGCCTGGATTGCCGCCGGTGCGGCCGCGGTCCCTGGCGGCCTTCAGTCCGGCTTTGGTGCGCTCGCGAATGAGCGCGCGTTCGAACTCGGCCACCGCGCCAAGGATCTGCAAGGTGAAGCGGCCTTGCGGACTGGTGGTGTCGATGGGATCACCCAGCGAGCGGAAGCCCGCCCTTTGGGAGTTGAGCGCTTCGATGATCTCCAGGAGGTGGGCGAGCGAACGGGCCAGCCGGTCGATGCGCACGACGACCAGCACATCACCGGCACGGCAGCGCGCAATGGCGCGCTTCAGCTCTGGACGTGACCGGTCGCCGCCGGACCCATGCTCCCGGTGAATCGTCGAGCAACCGGCCGCCTTCAGCGCGTCGAGTTGCGGGTCGGTGGTTTGCTCGTCGGTTGAAACGCGGGCGTACCCGATTAGGGCCATGGACCTCTCCCAGCGCAGCGGTCCGGAAACGGTGCACGCCGCCGAATTTCACCCGATTGAGCGACAGACACCCTCGCCAGCGTCCAGTTGGGGCATTTTACCAAATACGCAGACGCCACGTAAGGACCGTTTGGTAAAATATCTATGCGCCGCGGCCCGGCTTGCGCTCCGTTGATCGCTTGAGGCCGTCAGCCGGCGCGAGACAAGACGCCTAGTTTAATCAGTTTTGAGAAAATGATCGTTTGGCGGCCTATACAGGCGGTTTGAACAGGCCGGAGCTCGCGCCGGCATCACCGCACGGTGAGAGAAGGGCCGTTGCACCGAGCAACGGAAAGCTCTGGCAACCGGGATCGTGAACCCCTCCCAACCAAAGGGCGACAAGATGCCAACCGGCATGCTGAGGCGGAAAGGCGTCTGCATTGTGGGAGTACAGCCCGGCTAGGGACTGGGCCCCAGTTAAGGTTATTGAGATCGCCGGTAAAGGTTATTGAGGACAAACCGCCCGGCGACTGGGTCTCAGTTCACGTTATTGAGACCAGAATTCGCGCCGAAAAGCGGTCAGTAAAGGTTATTTCGCCAGCCGACAATGGCCCATTCCTTCCAAGGTCCCTATTTTTGCCGGGCGCAGGCGTAGCTTCCGATAAGGCCACATTATCGGAAACGATCCATCTTGGATTGACTGCATTGTCTACATGATAGTATCACGGTTGCAGTCTCTCATCCTTGCCGGCCGCCGACAATAGGATCTTGGGAGATAGTGGCGCACACGCAGGGAAAAGCGCATGACCGAGAGCGTTTGCCCAATCTGCCGCTCGCCGGCGGAAATCGGGACCAGGAACATGGGCGATTATCAGCAGGTGCGGTGCCCGCGCTGCGGCCCCTACAAGTTGACCGGCACCGCACGGGCCATGCTGCGCACCCGCCTCGATGGCGATGCCAAGGCTTGGGCAAGGCTGAGCCATGCGGTTCGCCTCCGAACCAGCGAGGAGAACTGGCTCACGATCAGGGGCGACGATCTCGATCCTCTCATCGCTGAACCGTTGCCGCGCGTGGTCGACCGGCTGTCCCGGCTGCTGGCCGCTCTCGGCGAGCAGATGCAGGACGACCAGCAGGGCACCGTGCCGGTGGACCCGCTGCGCCTGGCCGGATTTGTCGGCGTCGTCCAGCCTGCGGAGGTCGAGGAGCTTGTCGCCGCGGCCGTCCGGAAGGGCTGGCTCAGCCCAGCAGACTTCAAGCGCGGGCACAGTCTGACCCTGGATGGGTGGGAGCAGCTGGACCGCCAGCAACCGCCGGCCCCCCGATCTCCGCAAGCGAGCGCCAGTATGACGGCCCCCCTCCCGATCCCCCAGGACCTCCTCCACCCCTCCATCGCCAGCGAGGTCTACCGCCATCTCGGCAACGGCGATCACCAAGCCG
>CAMLNJ010000422.1 GCA_946481225.1 uncultured Verrucomicrobiota bacterium
CCGCGTGGCCCTCGCAGCCCCTCGCCGAGGGCGACCGCGTCCTCGTGATCCAGGCTGATGATTCCAGTCTGGTTGGGGACAGCCCTTAAAGGGCCTGAACTACCCTTAGAAACCCTGAATCTCCCTCTATAGAGACATCCGGCCCGGTAGGGCCGTGCCTTGGAGAGCGGTCGGGGAGTGATCGGGCCATGGAACGCGGGATTTGCAGAGGTTGGGGAGTGATTTGCCCCAACCTCTGGCCGTTCCTAGGACCGGCTTGAGGAGGGTTTAGAAGAGCCCGGAGCAAAGCCATCCGGTGTGGGTTTGGTCAACCCTGGCCGCTCCGCCAGGATTTCGGTCATGGACGGGGCGGCCGGGCGCGCAAGGCCGGGGATCGCGAGGCCGGCGACGAGGGACTCCATGCTGGAGGCCATGTCGGCGCCGTCGCGCTTCGCGAGCGCTTGAATCTGCTCGGCGTTGACGCCGACGAAGGCCCAAACGGCGCGGCGGTAGTAGGGCCAGAACTCGCGGATCTGGCCTTTGCGCTGCGCGGCGGCGACCGGCTCCAGGCAGCTCCGGACGAGCTGGCCTAGGCGCTCCTCCTGGAGCAGCCAGCCGCGCGCGTAGACGTGGCGGGCGATGGTCTCCAGCTCGCGGGCGCATTTGTCTAGGAGGTTGGCCCGGCGGACTGGATCTTCAGGCCAGGTGAGGTCGCGGACGAGGGTGGCCTTGCACCGCCCTCGGAAGCGCCGGATTGCCGCCGCTCGGTCGATTCCGTGGGCGGTCCTGTAAAAGTGAGCCTCGCGGTCCTCCTCGGCCTCCCGGCGTTGAAATTCGCGGTCGAGGGCCATCAACGGATGCCCAAAACGACGGTGCCCGGCTCGATGCCAAACTTCCCTCCGCTGCAAACGTAGGTAACGAGCTTGTCCACGAGCTGCCCGGTGTAGCGGCCGGACGCCGGATCCCATTCAAGCAACAGGAGCACGTCGCCGACCTGGTAGTCGCGGTCGTTGAAACGGACCTCGAAGGTTTTCTCCCCGCGCTTCACGGCGTCGAAGAACTCGGGCCAGGTCTTGAGCTCGTGAACCTTCATGTTCCGGGCTTGGTCAAAGCTCCTGATTCCAGCCCTCCAGGCCCTCTTGGGCGGGGACAATAGGAGCCGAGGCCATCGGGCGGCTGGCCGGGGTTTGGCTGGCCAGATTTTGGCCTTTTTTCGCGCCGACGTTGTGGGCGTAGGCGGCACGGGTGCCCTCGCCTGTTCGCGGGTGGTCGTGCTTCGCGCCGAGCTTGTGCATGACGGTATGCGTGAGCGCGATCACCACGACCTGGAGATCGGCATCGGGCATCTCGGCGAGAGGTAGCTCGGGCTGGCCGGCGCGCACGCGGGCGCGCTGGGTGTTGGAGTAGATGCCCGCGAGGTAGGCCTCGCGCTTCGACTCCTCCATTTTGACCAGTTCGAGGAGCGGGTCGGTGGCGTGGCGCAGGCGAATGAGGGGCTGGTCGTCGAGATCGAGCTGGGCCTTGAGCGAGTCGGCCGTGTGCGTGGCGGCGCAGCGCTTCAGGAAGCGGTCAAATTCCGCGTTCGTGAGCACGGTCGAGGACTTGGGTTGGCCGGCCTTTGGGCCGCGGACAACGACGGCGCCGATGAGGAGGTGCCAGCGCTTGCGGATCTCGTCGGGTTTCTGATCGGTGAAGAGGCCGGCGGCGCGGAGGGCACGGTAGGCGCGAGCCCACTCGGCGCGGTATTTCCAGATCTGGGAGTCGGTCATTGTTCGGAGGCTTGGCGGGTGGCGCGACTGGACCATTTTCCGGCGTTTAGCCGGAGGCCCTTGGCGGTGGAGTTGGCGCACGCGATCATGCGTTCGAGACGCTCGTCGGCGCGGTGGAGGTTGTGGCGCTTCGCGTCGGCCTGGAGTTCGATCAACTCGTTCTCGATGCGCGTGAGATCAGCGGCGATCTCGGTGGCGGCTTCGGCTTGGCGGGCGAGGTTCATGGTCAGTTGGCCCGCTCGGCGGGCTTGTCGAGGTGGCGGGCAAAAAGTGCTAGCGCTTCCTCGATTGAGCATGGCCAATCGCCATTTGGGTTGAAGGCGCGCGGGGGAAGGAGCGCGAGGATGCCGGTGATCGCCTTCTGTTCGTGAGCTGAAAGGCTCTCGCTGAGGTAATCGTCGCTCCCAAGAGTGTGCAGCCAAGAAAGGTAGCGCAGCTCATAGGTTTGCTTCTCGTCCGCCACGTGGCGAAACGCGGCGTAGCGGTTGGTGATCCGGGTGCAGCCAGGGCCAAGGCGAATTTCCAAGTCGCCCACACAGATCGGGCCAAACTGGTAATACTTCTGCCCCGCGCGAAAAATCGTCATCACAACGCCGATCTCGCCGGTGGCAATGTCTTGGAGGACGGAGCCCTCGTGTATCGCCTTCCCGTCAGCGTCGGCGATGTTGACGGTTTTGGTGGTGGTGAATGTGACCGTTTCCATGATCAGGCGGCGCGGAGGTGGAGGCGCTCGGACTGCGCGGCGTAGAGATCGCAGTAGGCGTGGTGGAGCGCGTTGAGTTTTTGGGCGATCCGGCGGCCGAGCCGCTTCTGTGAATCGTAATACGATTTGTTTCGGCAGTGGGCTGCGATGGAGGCGGCGACGCTGCCGTAGAGCTTGCCGTGGCCGGCCAGGGCGTCGCGTGCGGGATAAAGCACGTCCCAGGTGAACGAATCGAAGCGCCACGCCTCGGCCAGCTCCGGGGCGAGGATCGCGGACAGCTCCTGGTCTAGGCGCTCTAGGCGGGCTTGGGCGGCCAACACCGGGCATCCGCCATCACCGCTGGGCAGCAGCACGAAAAGAGCGGACTGAGTAACCGCCACGGGGGCGGGATCGCGACGGGCCAAGTAGGCATCCCACGCGCGCCTCTGCCAGGCGTCGAAAGCGGTTTTGTAGTCGGTGTAGTTCATGGCGTCAGGCGCGACGGCGCTTGCTCCGCTCGATGGCCCAGGTGGCGGGCAGCGCGAAGGGCTGGAGAGCGGGGAAATGAGCGAGAACCCAATCGAGGTGGATAGATTCGCGGAGCTTGCGGCACAGGCGCTCCGTGCGTTCCAGCGCGCGCTCGGCGCGAGGCTGTGAACGGAAGACGTAGGGGTCGCCCGGAGGAAGCGGGAGCGGAAAACAGACGCGCCCGGAGAAGTTGAATTGCGGGACGCGCACACTGACCTCTTCCAAGATGGTCGGCATGCCGTTGCGGGTGACGATGCAGCGGTGCTGCGCGGGCTTCTTCCGCGCGACGGCGATGCGGGCGACGGTGGTTTTCATGACGAGTTTGACGAGCGGGCTCAGTGACGAGATGCGTCGCCGAGGGTGTTGAGGATGGCGGTGGCGCGGGCGCGCTCCGCGGGGGAGAAGAATGACGGCGACACGCGCGCCTCGATGGCGGCCAGCGCAGCGTCGCGGGCGGCGGCGGAGGCGAAGATACAATCGCCCATCTTGCGGCCTTCGAGGGTGAGCGTCTCCCAGGCGCCCGTGTGCATGTTCTGGACCTCGATCCACGGGCCGTCAGGGGAGGCGCGGAAGGCGAGGCCCTCGTGGCGTAGTGCGGCGGCGAGTTGCGTGATCCAGGCGAGCGAGAGGCCGCCGATGGTTTCGGGCGCGGGGGTGGACGTGCTCATGCGTTCGCGGTTTCAGACGGACGACCGAAGCGCTTGCAGAGCGCGACGTAGATCACGGCGAGATCGTCGGTGACGATGTCACACATGGCATACATCAGCTCTGGCTCTTCCCCCTCCTGGGGCATGAGGACGGCGGTGAATTTTCCCGCGCCGACCGCGTAGCCGAGTTCGAGGTGTGCGGAGCGTCCGCACGGGAGGAGGAGCACGCAAGCGTG
>CAMLNJ010000423.1 GCA_946481225.1 uncultured Verrucomicrobiota bacterium
GTTGAGGCCGGGAACCGCTTCGAACACGATGTCCCCGCCGCGCCCGCCGTCACCATGGACGTCGCCCGCAGCGGCCGCGAATGCTACCTCGCCTGGACCCGACCGCCCGTCGCCGTCCGCAACGTGGACCTCCTCCGCAACGACAAGGCCGACCCCAAGGGCCGCGTGCGCATCGCCACCATCGAATCCCCCGGCTGCGTCTTCCTCGACCAAACGCCCTCCGCGGACGCCTCCTACTGGTATTGGCTGAGCTACACCCGCCCCGATGGACAAGTCGAGGAGCACGGCCCCTTCACCTCCAAAAACGCCACCGTCTGGAAGCCCTGAGCCTCGGCCGACGCTTTTTCTTCCAGCCCAAGCCCCGTTCCCGGGCTTGGGCTTTTTTCCGCCCGCGTCCCGTCGTAGCGGAACGATGGAATCGTTTCGCCCTCCGCCCCCCGCCCCACCTCCACGAAACGGCTTCCGCCCTTCCACTAAGCGCCGCGTCCGCCTCATTTTCCGTTCGTAGCGGAATGGCGGAGCCATTTCGTTCCGTCCCGTGGACCCCTGTCCTTCCACCACCGAGCACGCCCGGCTTCCGCGCCTCGATTCCGCCGCCTACCGGGGCCTCGCCTGCGTCCACTGGTCGATGACGCTCGAAGACCGCTCCACCGGCTGGCTCGACGCCGCGCATCACACCGCGCTTCGCGAACTCCTGCTCCACACCTGCCACCGCTACGTGCTTGCCTGCCCGGCCTATTGCCTGATGCCGGACCACGCGCACTTCCTCTGGCAGGGCCTCGCCGACACCTCCGATCAACGCCTCGCCGCCGCGTGGTTCCGTCGTCAGTGGAACGCGCTTCTCGCGCCAACCCGCGCGCTGCACCGCCAAGCCCACGACCACGTGCTCCGCGATACCGAACGCACGCATGACGCGTTTCCAAAGATCGCCGCCTACATCCTGCAAAACCCCGAACGCGCGAAACTCGTCGCCTCGTGGCGCGACTGGCCCTACCTCGGCGCGATTTTCCCGGGCGTGCATCCCCTCGATCCGCGCATGCCCGATTATTGGGACCGCTATTGGCGTGAGCATCACCGCCGCGTCGATGTGCCTCCTTCCTCCCCGTAGCGGAACGACGGAGTCGTTTCGTCTTCCGCAATACGCCTTCCCTCCCTCGCCCCAATCCCGAAACATCTTCCAGCGTCTTCGCGCTCCCGCCCTACCCCCGCCGCTCCCTCCGGAAAAACTCCACCAGCGCCCCCGCCGCCCGCGTCGGCGCATGCCCCGCCCGCCGGATGATTCCGATCGTCCGCCGCAGCCCCGCCAGCCCCACATAGCGCACCTCGCCGCCCTCCGCCTTCTCGCCCGCGCCCGCGCAAGCCATCTCCGGCACCACCGACACGCCCCACCCCGCCGCGACAAAGGCCCGCACCGTCTCGATCTGCGCGCTGCGAAAACTCACCCGCGGCGCAAAGCCCTCCATCCGGCAAAACGCCAGCGCCTGCCCCGCCAGGCAGTGCCCCTCCTGCATCAGGATAAACGGCTCCGCCTCCAGATCCGCCAGCGCCAGCCGCCGCTTCTTCGCCAGCGCGTGCCCCGCCGACAGCGCGATCAAGAGCGGCTCGTCGAAAAGCGCCACCCCCTCCAGCCCGCGCCGCTCCACCGGCAAGCTCACCAGCGCCAGATCGATCTCCTTCGCCAGCACCGCCCGCGCGAGCTGCTCCGTCGTGTCCTCGTGCACCTCAACTTCCACCTCGGGAAACTCCGCCGCGAATTCCCTTAACCGCCGCGGCAGATAATACGGCGCCACCGTCGGCAGCGCGCCCAACACCACCCGCCCCCGCACCGCCTCGCCCGACTCCCGCACGCTCTCCCGCGCCGCCTCCAATTCGTCCAGCACCCGCTGCGCATGCGCCCGCAACCGCTCCCCCGCCGGCGTCAGCGACACCTCTCGCCGCGTCCGCTCGAACAACCGCTCCCCCAGTTCGTCCTCCAACTTCATGATCTGCTGGCTCAACGACGGCTGCGCCACCCGGCACTGCTCCGCCGCCCGGCTGAAATTCGCCGCCCGCGCCACCGCCAGGAAATACCGTAGCTGATGAATCTCCATAGTCTGCCGCTATCACAGCCAGACGAACTCGATATTTCACGCCTATTCTCAAACCCGCTAATCTCGGAACCATGTCCTCCGAAAACACGCCCACTTCCGCACCCTTCCCGTCCTCCGCCGCCACCGCGCCCGCCGCGCTCACCACCGCCTCCGGCATCCCCGTCGCCGACAACCAGAACACCCTCACCGCCGGCCCGCGCGGCCCCGTTCTCCTCCAGGATTTTCACCTCCTCGAAAAACTCGCCCACTTCAACCGCGAGCGCATCCCCGAGCGCGTCGTGCATGCCAAAGGCTCCGCCGCCTACGGCAAGCTCACCATCACGCGCGACATCACCAAATACTCGAAGGCGAAACTCTTCGCCCGCGTCGGCAACGAGGTGGAGGCCTTCCTCCGCTTCTCCACCGTCGCCGGCGAGCGCGGCGCCGCCGACACCGAGCGCGACGTGCGCGGCTTCGCCGTCCGCTTCTACACCGAGGAGGGCAACTGGGACATCGTCGGCAACAACACCCCGGTCTTTTTTCTCCGCGATCCGCTCAAGTTCCCCGACTTCATCCACACCCAGAAACGCGACCCCCAAACCAACCTCCGCAACCACACCTCCACCTGGGATTTTTGGTCCCTCTCCCCCGAGTCGCTCCACCAGGTCACCATCCTCTTCAGCGACCGCGGCATCCCGAGAAACCTCCGCCAGATGCACGGCTTCGGCTCGCACACCTACTCCTTCGTCAACGCCCTCGGCGAACGCCACTGGGTGAAGTTCCACTTCAAGTCCCTCCAAGGCGTCGCCAACTACACCGACGCCGAGGCCGCCGAAATCATCGGCCGCGACCGCGAATCCTCCCAGCACGACCTCTTCCACGCCATCGCCGACGGCGAATTCCCCCGCTGGCGCTTCTGCGTGCAGCTCATGAGCGAGGCCCAGGCCGCCGCCTTCCGGTGGAACCCCTTCGACCTCACCAAAGTCTGGCCCCACGCCGAATTCCCCCTCCACGAGGTCGGCGTTCTCGAGCTCAACCGCAACCCGCGCAACTACCACGCCGAGGTCGAGCAGGCCGCCTTCTCCCCCGCCAACGTCGTCCCCGGCGTCGGCCACTCGCCCGACAAGGTTCTCCAGTCGCGCATCTTCTCCTACCCCGACGCCCACCGCTACCGCCTCGGCGCCAACTACCAGCTCCTCCCCGTCAACGCCCCCCGCTGCCCCGTCTTCAACCACCAACGCGACGGCGCCATGCGCTTCGACGCCAACGGCGGCGCCGGCCCCAACTACGAACCCAACTCCTTCGGCGGCCCGAAGGAGTGCCCCGCCTTCGCCGAGCCCGCGCTAAAAATCGCCGGCGACGCCGACCGCCACGACCACCGCGCCGGCAACGACGACTACACCCAGCCCGGAAATCTTTTCCGCCTTTTCGACGACGCGCAAAAGCAACGCCTCTTCGCCAACATCGCACGCCACATGGCCGGCGTGCCGCGCGATATCCAGCTCCGCCAGATCTGCCACTTCTTCCGCGCCGACCCCGCCTACGGCCTCGGCGTCGCGCAAGCCCTCGGCCTCGACATCCGCGAATTCGTCGCGAAGGCGCAGCCCCGCTCCTGAAGTGTAGCCACGCCCGTGCCGGGTGTGCCTCCGCTCACCATGAATCCTCCGCCCCAGCCCCCTTCCGCTCCGCCCACGCCAGCACCCCGCAGCGGAACGACTCCGCCGTTCCGTCCGCCCGCGTCAGAGTCCACCGCCCTCAC
>CAMLNJ010000424.1 GCA_946481225.1 uncultured Verrucomicrobiota bacterium
GAGGGCAAGATCCGCGCCTACGGCATCTCCACGCCCGACCACGACCAGGACCAGCTCAACACCCTGCTCGCCGCCGGCCGCCTCGACGTCGTGCAACTCGCTACAACCTCTTCGAGCAACAACCCGCCGCCGAGGCCCTTCCCCTCGCGCAAGAAAGCGGCGCCGCCGTCATGGGCCGCCTCGTCTTCGACGAAGGCTCCCTCACCGGCAAACTCGACCCGGCAAAACCCTTCCCGCCCGACGATTTTCGCAGCCGCTATTTCGGCGGCGACCGTCTCGCCCGCACCGCCGAGCGCGTCGCGCTTATCCGCGACGACCTCGCCGGCACCGGCTTTGATCTGCCGACCGCCGCGATCAAGTTCGCCCTCGCCCATCCGGCGATGAGCACCGTCATCCCCGGCATGCGCAACGCCTTCCAGGCCCGCGTCAACGTCGCCATCTCGGACCAGTCCAACCTCCCGCCCGAGCTCCTCGCCCGCCTCCGCCGCCACATCTGGCTCCGCGGCAACTGGCACGCCGGCAAGTAACCCGCCGCGCCCCGCCCGCGCTTACAGTTGCCAGCCGCCACCCCGGCCGGCCTGATGCCCGGCCCAACCATGCTCTTGCGCGGACAACCCGGATTCGAAGACCTGCTCGTCGGCGAGGCTCGCTCGCTCGGCCTCGCCACGACCGCCCAAGGCGGCGGCTGGGCCGCCCTGGGAACGCCGAGCTCCAGCTCGGCCGGCTTGATCTCCGCCGTCTCCGACCTCTGTTTCGCCCACGCCGTCCACCTCGCCCCCGCCGAGATCACCGGCGAATCGGTCAACGCCCTCGCCTCCCGCCTCCTCGAGCATTTCCTCGCCAGCGCCCGCGACGAGCGTTTCGACGCCGCCTGGCCCTGCGTCTTCACCACCGCCGCCGGCCTCGACGGGCTCGGCCGCCGCGCCGACGCCGTCGCCACCGCCTTCGCCGAACTCCTCAAAAAACGCCTCGGCCGCGTCGCCCGCCTAGCCGTCCCCGACCTCCCCCGCGCCCTTGGTCCCGTGCGCGGCCTCTTCGTCCATTTCGTCGATTTCAAAAAAGCCCTCGTCTCGCGCGACCTCGTCCTCGGCGGCCAGCGTCGCATGGCCGACGACGACCTCGCCCCCTCGCGCAGCTACCTGAAAGTCGAGGAGGCCTACGCCGTCCTCGGCCGCGAACCCGCCCCCGGTGAGCTCGTCGTCGACCTTGGCGCCGCGCCCGGCGGCTGGAGCTACTCCGCCGCCAAACGCGGCGCGCGCGTCATCGCCCTCGACAACGGCCCGCTCAAAGGCGGCGCCCTCGACAACCCGCTCATCGAACACCGCCGCGCCGACGCCTACGGCTACCGCCCCGCCGCCGGCGAACACGCGGACTGGATGTTCTGCGATCTCGTCGACGACCCGCATCACGTCCTGCGCAACCTCGTCGCGCCCTGGCTCGAAAACGCCTGGTGCCGCCGCTTCGTCGTCATCCTCAAGTTCGGCCGCGTCGATCCGCTCGCCCTCCTCCGCGAGGTCCGCGCGCCGGATTCGGTGTTCTCGCGCCGCGCCCCCGGCACCCGCGTCCGCCACCTCTACCACGACCGCGAGGAGTTCACCCTCGTCGGCGAACTCCCCTCCTGATCCCTCATCCGTCTCCGCGAAGAGAAGCCGGAAAACCCAGGAGAAAATCACCTGCCCGCCTTCCTCCTTTCCCCCCTCTTCGTTATCTTCGTTATCTCCTGTAAAACTCCCTCATGGCGCTGTCCAACGAACTCACCCTCTCCGGCCTGCCCGCCGTCCAGGCGCGCTTCGCCAAGGACCCCGGCTCGATCAGGCGCCTCTTCTTCGACGAAGCGACCAGCCGCAAACTCGGCGCCATATGCAAGGCCCTCGCCGCCGCGAAAAAGGTCTACCGCTGCGTCCTCCCCGCCGAACTGGAAAAAATCGCCGGCACCATGCACCACGGCGGCGTCGTCTGCGTCGTCACCGCCCCGCCCGTCGTCGCCCCCGTCGCCAAGGACATCGCCGCGTGGGCCGCGGCCAAGACCCCGCTGGTCGTCCTCGACCGCATCGGCAACCCGCACAACCTCGGCGCCATCGCCCGCTCCGCCGCCTTCTTCGGCGTGTCCAACATCATCATCCCCACGCACCCCTCCGCCGCGCTTCCCGGCGAGTCCGCCTACCGCGTCTCCGAGGGCGGCTTCGAGCACATCAAGGTCTGGCGCGTCCCCACGCTCCCCGTCTTCCTCGGCGCGCTCGCCGGCTCCGGCTATGACGTCCTCGGCGCCGCCGCCCGGGGTGGCGCCCCGATAGCCCGCCACCCCGCCGGCAAGCCCCTCGCCCTCGTGCTCGGCAACGAAGAACACGGCCTGGCCCCCGACGTCGCCAAAGCCTGCACCGGCCTCGTCACTCTCGCCGGCTCCGGCAAAGTCGAGTCCCTCAACGTCTCCGTCGCCGCCGCCATCCTCCTCCACGCCCTGATCGGCAACACGTCCGCCTCAAAGTCCGCCTCCGCCTGAACCCGTGCGTTCGCTCATCCCGCTTTCGACCCTCGCGCTCGCCTCCCTCGCCTCCGCGGCCGAGCCCGAACCCGCCCCGCCCGTCGTCCTCCCGCCCCTCGTCGTCACCGCCACGCGCGCGCCGCAGGACCCCGCGACGCTTCCGCTCTCCGTCGACGTCGTATCCGCCGATTCGCTACGCGCTTCGCCGACGTTCGCCCTCGACGACACCCTCCGCCGCTCCGCCGCCTTCTCGCTGTTTCGCCGCACCGGCTCCCTCACCGCCAATCCCAGCTCGCAAGGCGTCTCCCTCCGCGGCATCGGCCCCAGCGGCGCCAGCCGCGCCCTCGTCCTCCTCGACGGAACGCCCGTGAACGACCCCTTCGGCGGCTGGGTCGCCTGGACCAAGCTCCCCTCCGCCTCCCTCGACCGCGCCGAGATCGTCCGCGGCGGCGGCTCCTCCGCCTGGGGCGGCAGCTCCCTCGGCGGCGTCGTCCACCTCCTCTCCGCCCCGCTCCTCGACGCCCCCGGCTCCGGCTCCGTCACCGCCACCCTCGGCGACTTCCGCACCCGCGGCGCCGAGGCCTCGTCGACCCTCTCCACCGGCTCCGGTCGCGACGCCTTCCGCGTCGACGCCGCCACCTTCGCCACCGACGGCGTCCGCCTCGTCCGCGATCCCGGCCCCGTCAACATCCCCGCCTCCCTCGAGACCTCCCGCGGCCAACTCTCCTGGGCCCGTCGTATTTCAGAAGTCACTACGCTCACCACGACCGCCCGCGCCTGGCGCGAAGACCGCGGCAACGGCACCCCCTACCAGCAAAACGCCTCCGAAGAACTCTTCGCCTCCGCCACGCTCGCCGGTTCTCCGCGCTCCGCCCCCGCTTCCGTCTCCGCGTGGTCGATCACCGCCTACGCCCAGGACCAGGACTACCGCAACACCTTCTCCGCGGTTAACGCCGCCCGCACCGCCGAGACGCCCGCCAGCGACCAATACTCCGTCCCTTCCTCCGCCGCCGGCCTCTCCGCGCAACTCACCTTCGGCGACGCCTCCGATTCTTCCTCCCCGCTCACCACCCTCGGCGCCGACGCCCGCCACATCGACGGCGAGACGCGCGAATACTTTTTCTACGACGCCCCGTCGTCCGACTTTCTCCGCGAACGCCGCGCCGGCGGCACGCAGACCGTCGCCGGCCTCTTCGCCACGCACTCCCGTCCGCTCGCGCCCGACCTCACGCTCACCCTCGGCGCGCGCTACGACACCACCTGGCGCGCCCACGGCTTCCGCCGCGAAACCACCCGCGCCACCGGCGCCGCGCTCCTCGACGAAACCTACG
>CAMLNJ010000425.1 GCA_946481225.1 uncultured Verrucomicrobiota bacterium
GAGGCTTTGCGCATTGGGCGGGTTTTGGGGGCGGGTTTTTGATCAACGATCCGTGGCTGCACGGCGACGGGATCGAGGGCTTCGTGCGGCGACCGGGTTATCAGAGCGACGTGATCGCGGACCTCGCTGCGGAGTGGTTTGGGCGGGGCGCGGACGGGGTGCGAGCGGAAGCGATGTCCGCGGATCGGAGTGGCATGGGCGGGACGCCTGCCCGCCACGGGCGGGACGCCCGTGCCACGCCGGAGGCGGCCATGGGGGGCGTCGCTTCCTCTTGTCCCCGTGCGGGCAGGCGGCCGCGTTTCGCGGTCGCGAGCATGGAGGCGCCGCATCCGCCTTATGCCGCGTCGACGCCGGCGGGCGTGGCGCGCCCGCGGCCCGAGGACCTGGTGTTGCCTGCGAACGTGCCGCGAGGAGGAGACGTCGAGGCGAAGGCGCGTCGCGAGCTCGCGGGCTATTATGCGCACATCGCGGCGACGGATGCGGCGATCGGTCGGTTGTTGGCGGCGATCCCGGCGACGACCGTTGTGGTCGTGACCTCGGCGCATGGCGATATGCATGGGGCGCACGGGCTGTTTCGCAAAGGCTGGCCGCATGAGGAAAGCGTGCGCGTGCCGTTGCTCGTGCGCGGGGCGCCCGAAGGAGCAGGGAGCAAGGAGCAGGGAGCAGGGAGTCGGAAGCCGGGAGCGAGGAGCCGGGAGCAGGGAGCCAGATCGAACGAGCCGGTTTCGCTGCTCGATTTGCCGGCGATGACTTTGGCGTGGAGCGAGGGATGCGCGTGGCGTTGCCCGCGGGATCGGGCGGAGATCTCGATGCCGAGCGTGGTGGAGCTGCCGCTCCAGTGTGATCGCGTGTGGCGAGGGTGGCGCTCGGCCACGGCGAAACGCGTCTTTAACGCCGACGGCTCGGAGTGGGCGCTTGGCGAGTGAGGGCGCGGCGCGGGCGACGGTCCGTAGGCCAGGCCGGCGGCCCGGCCGCCCGACCGTCGGTCGGGCCTACATTTGGCGAGCAGGGGGAGGCGAAGCCCGGTCGTGCCCGGGCCCAGGCCGGCGGATGCGGGTGAATGTCGGTTCAGCGCGTGCCGGAATCGTCCCAATTCTCGGTGGCGGAGAGCGTGCCGGGCTTGGCCTCCTCGAGCACCAAGGTGTCGCCTTGATAGACGCGCAGCCAGATGCCGTGGAGGGTGTCGCGGGTCTTGTCGTCGCCCGACGAGCGCCAAATGAGGCCGGGCGCGAGGTCGGTTTTGCGCGCGGTGATCGTCTCGGTGCGGGCGGAGACTCGTCCGCCGATGGGGATCGGATCGAAGGTGATCTTATGGCGGGAACGCTTGAGCCGCCCGTCGCCCTGGGAGTCGCCGACCGTGTCGACTTTGACGAAAAGAATGTATTCACCGCGTAGGCTCTCGATGGGCCGGGGGGTGGTGTTGCGAAGGGTGAGGGTGTAGCCCCAGTCCTCTTCGATGACGGTGAGGCCGCCCCGCCGGGTGCCGCCGTTGGCGAGCTCGATGTCGCGTTTTTCGCGTCGGGTGGCGAGGGGCGCGCGGCTGAGTTCCAGCACGACGGCGCCGGGCGGGAGGACGGCGGCTTTTTTCGCGGCTTCCGCGGCCTCGGCGAGGAGGGCGGTCCTGTCGCTCTCGGAGAAGGAGGAGATGGGAAGGGTAAAGGTCTGGCCGGTGTCGGCGCGCTTGATCTTCACCTTGTTCTCGCCCTCGAAGCCGAGGACCTCGGCGTCGATGCTGCGGCCGTCGGCGGCGGTGAGGGTGCGGGCGTGCGAGGCGGGAAGCAGGCCGCCCAGCGCGATCAGCAAACCAAGGAAGAAGCGCGATCCGGTCATGCGGCCAGTCGAGGCCTTGGCATGCGGCTCGGCAAGCCGAGGGTGGGTAAAACAGCGCAGGGGCCCGGGGCGGAGTTCAGGCTGTTTCGCATTCCGTCGTAACGGAATCCGATGATCGCGACCTGCAGGCCAGACCGTTGGTCTGGCAGCCCGACCGGCGGTCGGGCCTACATCGGACTCCGTCTACATCGGAGTCCGCCTACATCGGAGCGTGGTTTTTATACGCTTGAATGCGAAATGGCATCAGGCGCGCAGGGCGGCGACGACCTCGGCGTGGAGGGCGGGAGTGGCGGCGGCGACGATGTGGTCGGCGGGGTAGGGGGCGGCGCCGCGCCAGTCGGAGATCACGCCGCCGGCGCCGCGCACGATCGGCACGAGCGCGGCGATGTCCCAGGGGTTCATGATCGGGTCGAGGCAGACGTCGGCGTGGCCGGCGGCGAGGAGGAGGTAGCCGTAGCAATCGCCCCAGGTGCGGACGAGGCGGGCGCGGGCGAGGAGGCGGTCGCAGGCGGGGCCGTCCTGGTGACGGGCGAGGTTGAGGTGATCGCTGGTGAGCAGGGTCGCGTCCTCGACGCGGGCGGTGGGGCGGCAGCGGACGGGGCGGCCGTTGAGCGTGGTCGAGACGCCGTCGCCGATCATGAGTTGCCCGAGGATGGGCTGGTGGATGCAGCCGAGGACGGGTTGTCCTTGGTGGAGGAGGGCGATGAGCGTGCCCCAGAGGGGGACGGCGGTGATGAAGCTTTTGGTGCCGTCGATCGGGTCGAGGACCCAGGTGAATTCCGCCCCCTCGCGGAGGTTGCCGAACTCCTCGCCGATGATGCCGTGGGACGGGAAACGCGCCTCGATGCGGCGGCGCAGCAGCTCCTCGGCGCCGCGGTCGGCGGCGGTGACGGGGGAGGCGTCGCCCTTGGCCTCGACGGCGAGGTCGGCGCGGCCGAAGTAGGGGCGGATGAACTCCCCGCTCTCGGCGGCGAGGTCGGCGATGAAGGCGCGGTAGGGAGCGAGGTCCATGGGCGGGAATAAGCTATTGCCCACGGAACACACGGAAAGACACGGAAATTTTTTGGATGGGTGTCCTGACTTTCCGTGTATTCCGTGTGTTCCGTGGGCAACTTTTGGACCGATCAACTCATCCACTTCGTCGACTTCGAGGGATCGACCGTGTCGGGCATTCTTGAATACGGGGTGGCGTCGCTTGTCGGCGGCGAGATCGTCGCGGCGCGCGGGCGCCTGTGCCGGGCGACCGGGCGCGTGCGGGCGGAGGACGTCGCGGTGCACGGGCTGGACGCGGAGGCGACCGCGGGGGCGGCGCCTTTCGGGGAGGATTTCGAGGTGTTCGCGGCGCTGCGCGGGAGCGGTCCGCTGGCGGCGCATTTCGCGAACGCGGAGAACACCTTGATCAAATCCGCCTGGCCCTACGCGCGGTCGGCTCGGGATTTTTCGCGCGAGGAGGGGACGTCGACCGCGGACTGGGGACCATGGATCGACACGGGGCGGCTGTATCCGCAGGCGCGGGGCGCGGGCTCCCCGGCGAAGCTCGGCGAACTGGTCGCGGCGGAGGGCTTGCAGGAGCGGCTCGACGCGCTGGCGACGGAGATTTGTCCGGCGGGGCGGCGGCGTTATCATGCGGCCCTTTACGACGCGTTGGCGGGGGCGCTGCTGCTGGCGCGGCTCGCCGAGGCGCCGGGTTGGGGCGACAAATCGCTGCGCTGGCTGCTCGAGCACAGCACGCTCGACGCGGGGCGCCGCGAAGGGCTTCGTCAGGGCGAGCTGTTTTAGCCCCGAATCCGCGATTATCGAGGGTCGTTTCGCCCAAGCTGTCGGCCGGGCTGAAGCGCTTCGAGGAGCGGGAGATCCACGTCGGTCAGCGATCCGACGCGCAGGGTGGCGCGGGGAAACGAATCGCCCGCGGTGGACGGGTTGGGCGCGACGACCACGCGCAGGCCGGCAACGGCGGCTTCTTCTCCTCCCGCACGGTCC
>CAMLNJ010000426.1 GCA_946481225.1 uncultured Verrucomicrobiota bacterium
ATGATCTCGCGCGCGGTGATGCTGGTGATGGTGGTGTTGCTCATGTGGTGAGGAAACGGTTGGCGTTGAGCGCGTCCGCGAGGACGCGAAAGGCGCGAGCGAAACGGCCGGGCGATGGCGAGGGAAGCACAAAGCGGGCGGCGCGGGGCTTTGGGCAGGATTTGCGGGAGCGCGGAGGCCGCGCGCTTCGAACGCCCGGTGACGGGTGACCGGTGGCGGATAACCGATGACCGGCGATCAGCGAGGCGTCGCGTCGGGCCGATGCGGGTTGCGCGGGAACGGTGCCAGGGCGGGGGCGGCCGGACGGCTTTTGAAGGGGGGCTGAAACTGTGCCGGCCGGCCGAAGCATTGTCCGCGTCCACCCGGCCGACACGGCCGGGGCTACACGGACTTCCCTTTGTTGATGCGCAAGGCGGCGCCGAGGCGGTCGAAGAGGCCGGGTTCGCGAGGGAGGAGGTGCTCCGGAATCTGGGCGAGGTGGCCGCTGTGCCTGGCGATTTCGACGGGGCTGAGGCCGTCGTAATTGCGGGTGGCCAGCAGTTCGGGGCTGAGCAGCGCGGGCGGGATCTGGTCGAGGTATCCCTCGGCGGCGGCGGCGTGAAGGGGTGTGTCTCCGTGGTCGTTGCGGGCGCGAAGGAGCTCGGTGGTCATGGCGGCTCGCGGGATGGCGGAGAGTTGCCCGGTTTCGGCGGCGGCGTGGATGACCGTGTAGCCGCCTTTGCTGGAGGCGGTGAGCGTTTCGGCGACGAGATGGGCGGCGGGGACGTGGTCGAGGTGCCCGGCGAGCGCGGCGGCGTGCAGCACGGTGTCGCCCGCGGTGGTGCGGGCGAGGAGGGCCTCGCGGGTAAGAAGCGCGAGGGGGATTTGGGCAAGGTGTCCGTTCAGCGCGGCGGTGTGCAGCGGCGTTTCGCCGGTGTGATTGGCGAGCGCGAAGGCGGCGGTATTGAGGAAAACGGGGGGGACCTCGTCGAGGTGGCCGGCCTCCGCGGCCTCGTGAAGCAGCGTGTTTCCGAGGTGGGTGCGGATGGTCAGGAGTTCCGGCGTGAGAATGGAGTGCGAGAACATCCCGAGGCGGCCGTGGGCGGCGGCGATGTGGTAGACCGAAAAGCCGGCGTTGCTGGTTTGGGCCAGCAGATCGTGCATCAATAGCCGCGGGGGGAGAAGCGTGGGCGGGGTGGGCGCCTCGAAGGCGTGGTGGAGCGGAGTGTAGCCGGCCTGGTTTTTGATCGAGAAAGGCTCGGGCTCGAGCAAGTCGGCGGGCACGAGGTTGAGCCGGCCGTTGCGGGCGGCGAGGTGCAGCGCGGTGTTTCCCGCCGCGTTTGGCGCCAGCCAGAGGCGATGGTCGGCCAATTCCGGCGTAGGGGCCAAATCATGGCCGGAGCGAATGGCGGCTTGCAGGGTGGCGGCGTCCATGGGGCGGATGGCAAAGGCTTTGGGCGGACAACAAACGCGGCAAGCGTGCTCCGATAAGGCGAATTACCCAAAGGGAAACGATTTGCGTAGCATGGCGAATGCCGTGAGGCTTTGGTCATGACGCAAGTCAACGTAGCGGCAAGCGATATCAACCAGAAGGATGCGGTGCTCGTCGTCGACGACGAGGCGGCGCTGCTTGAAATGTATAAGGCCGCTCTTTCGCCGTATTTCGAGGTGACCGCGGCGGGCTCGGTGAAAGAGGCGGAATTCGCCCTGCATAAGAGGAATTTTCGTGTCGTGGTCGCCGACCATTTGATGCCGGGTGGCAATGGCCTGAGCTTTCTGGTGAGGGTTCGCGAGGAGCATCCCGAGTCCGTGCGGATTTTGGTCACCGGCTACATGAAGCCCGAGATGTTGCTGCGCGCGGTGAACGAGGCCGCGGTGTTTCGCTATTTGGTCAAGCCGGTGGAGTTGCGCGAATTGATCGCGGTAGTGAAGGACGCCGCGAAGAGCGCGGCGCCGAGCGGGGCCTGAGCACGGGGCGGCCGACGATAGGATGCGGCCTACGCGCCCGGAGGGGGCGCGGCGACAGCCTCGTCCGCAGCCGTCTGAACCTGACGAGCTTCAGCCTAGAACCGGCGATAGCCGCGACTCATCTCGAGCAACCTGCTGAACATCTGCTGATCGCGTCGGCCGCTCGACGCACCTTCCAGGTGCGCCTTCGGACCACCGCGATCACCATCTGTTTCAGCATCTTGCCCGATCTTTCGCCGGGGCTACCGCCGGATCTAGGTTCAGTTTTTGAGCAACTCCTCGGCGTGCTGGCGAGCGCTCTTGGCGTTGCGGTCGCCGAGCATGCGGGCGAGCTCGCCGACGCGGTCGGCTTTGCGCGCGTGGATCGGCTTGATGGTGACGACGGCGCGTTCGCCCGACTGGTCCTTCTCGACGAGGAGGTGGCTGTCGCCGAGGCCGGCGACCTGGGGGAGGTGCGTGACGCAGAGCACCTGGTGGCCGCGGGCGATTTCCGCCATTTGCTCGCCGACGACTCGGCCGATCTCGCCGCCGACGTTGGCGTCGACTTCGTCGAAAACCAAGACGGGCACGCCGTCGAGGTCGGCGAGCACGGTCTTGAGGGCGAGCATGACGCGCGCGAGCTCGCCGCTGGAGGCGATGCGCGCGAGCGGGAGCGGGGCCTCGCCGACGTTGGGGGAGAAAAGAAACTCCACGCCGCAGTCGCCCTGCGGGGCGAGCTCGGGCAGCGGGACGACTCGGACCTGGAACTCGGCTTTTTTGAAGCCGAGCCCGGCGATGCTTTTCGCACCGACTTTGGCCAGTTCCTTGGCGCCCTTCTCGCGCGCCGTTCGCAGGGAGCGCGCGGAGGCGAGCGCGGTGCGATGCGCGGAGGCGATCTGCTCGTCGAGGCGGGAGAGGGCGCCCTCGAGGTCGCCTTGGACGTCGAGCCGGCGGCGCAGCTCCTCGCGCGCGGCGGCCACGGAGGCGAGGTCGGGACCGTGGCGCCGTTTCGCGTCGAGCCACGAGGACATGTTTTGCGCGAGTTGTTCCGCCTGCTCGGGGTCGAAGTGAAATTGGCCGCCGAGGGCGCGCAGTTCTTCCGCGAGATCGTTGAGCTCTATGCTCGCGGAGTGCAGACGCTCGACGAGAGGGCGGCTCGCGGGGTCGAGCTGCTCGAGCTGGTGAGCCTCGCGCAGGAGTGCGCCGAGGCGAGGAGTGATGCCGTCGTCGCCGGAGAGGCCGCTCTCCAACGCGCCGCAGAGCTGCGTGAGTTCCTGCGCGCGGCTCATGCGCGAGTGGTCGCGCTCGAGCGCGGCGATGGAATCCTCCGTCAGATCCAGCGCGTCGAGCTTGGCGAGCTGGATCTCGACAAAAGAAATCTGCTCGGGCGAGAGACGGGTCTCGCGGGCAAGGCGCTCGCGCTCGCCGACGAGTTCGCGCCAGGCGCGATAGGCGGCGCGGTAGGCGGCGAGTTCGGTTTCGTCGCGCGAAAAGAGGTCGAGCAACTCGAGTTGGCAGGATTCCTTGAGCAGGCGGCGAGGCTCGCTGGGGCCGTGGAAGTCGATCCAGGTTTCGCCGAGGCGCTGGAGCGCGGCGAGCGTGGCGAGGCCGCCGTTGACGCTGATGCGCGGGGCCTTGTCGCGGGGCAGGCTGCGCTTGAGAAGCAGGACGCCGTCTTCGCAGGTCGGGAGGTCCAGTTCGGCGAGCAGGTCGTCTATGCGTTTGGGGTTCGGGAAGTGGAGCGCGGCCTCGACCTCGCAGGCGGCGGCGCCTTGGCGGATGATGGTCTTGTCGGCGCGTTCGCCGGCCAGCAGGGCGAGGGCGCCGAGCAGGATGCTTTTGCCGGCGCCGGTCTCGCCGGTGACGACGG
>CAMLNJ010000427.1 GCA_946481225.1 uncultured Verrucomicrobiota bacterium
ACGACTGCATCGCGATCAAGTCCGGCAAGAACCCCGAGGGCAACGTGGTCAACCGTCCCACCGAGGGCGTGCGCATCTTCGACTGCAATTTCATCCAGGGCCACGGCATTTCCATCGGCAGCGAGATGTCGGGCGGCGTGCGCGACGTGCTTGTCGAGGACTGCGTCGCCGGCGCGCTTTGGCATGGCTTGCAAATCAAGGGAACGAAAGATCGAGGCGGCTTCGTCGAGAACGTGACCGTGCGCAATTGCGACCTCCAGCAGATCACCGTCTACACCGAGTTGAACTACAACAACGACGGCGAGGGCGCGCCCGTGCAGCCCTTCTTCCGCGATTTCAGTTTCACCGACATCGACCTCACCAAGGCGGACCCGAAAAAGCCCGCGATCGTGGTCAACGGCTTCCCGGCGGAAGGACACCGCACCCGGAATGTGCGCTTCGAGAACATCCAGCTGCCGGCCGGGGCGCGCGTGAAGATCGACCGCGCCGAGGATCTCGTTCTCTCCAATGTGAAAACGGCGGAAGGAAAAGCGCCGGCTTACGAAATCACACGGTCTGAACGCGTGACCTATTGATCCGCGCCGCCGCTTCGGTTCCGGGTGGGTATGCCCGTTTTCGCACACCCCTCGAAAATCGTTTCAACGGCGCTGGCCATCGGCCTGTCGGCGGCCGCCGCGTGGTCCTCTGCCGTCCCGGATGCGTGGCGCGGAGAGCAAGCCGCCCTTTTCCACGGGCTCACGGCGCGCGCGACGCTTGTCGGCCGACCGCCGGGAGCTCCTTTCGGCCTGAGGGTGAACGACGTCGTCAATCCGGTCGGCACGGGTGCGACTGTTTTCTTCGGCTGGCAGGTCGACGACCCCGATCTGAACGAGGTTCAAGCGCGTTATCAGATACTCGTCGCGACATCCGCGGAGCTGTTGGCGAAAGGGAAGGCGGATGTCTGGGACAGCGGCGAGACCGTCGGGCGCGCGCAGAATCACGTGCCGTTTGCCGGCGCGCCGCTTCAGGGCGGACGCCGCTATTTCTGGACCGTCCGCACCTGGGACAAAGACGGATTGGCCGGCCTCTTTGCCGCGCCCGCGAGTTTCGATGTCGGCCTGCTCGCCAACGGGGATTGGGCCGGGGCCGCATGGATCCGCCGTGAGAGCAAAGACGAGGACGACTACACTTTCTACCGCAAGCGGGTGATGCTGCCTGCAAAACCCATCCTCCGCGCGGCGGCCTATGTTTCGGCGACGCACAAATACGCGTTGCACGTGAACGGCGTGCTCGTCGGCAAGGGTCCGGCGTATCAGCATCCTAAATACCAATACTACAACGCGCACGACATCACGGCGCTGCTGCGCTCGGGCGAGGCCAACCAGTTCGCGGTCTTCACCCACTGGTTCGGCGGCGGCCAGGGGCGGCCGGCGGGCGAACGCGGGCTGATCCTGAAAGTCGTCGTCGAGCACGTGGACGGCGAGAGGAGCGTCATCGGCACCGATGGCACTTGGCGGCAAACACGGGCCGAGTCCTGGGTCACGGAGGATCTCGTGCATCGTAACCGCGGCGAGGGCGTCGGTTACGTCGAGCGCATCGATGCCCGGAAACTGCTTCCCGGTTGGACCGCCTCGGACTTCGACGATTCCGCATGGTCCCCTGCGACGGTGGTTGGGCCGCATCCGACCGCGCCGTGGACCGGAGGGCTTTATCCCGAGCTCACCCGTATCGAGGAGCGTGTGATCGCGCCTGCTTCGATTAAGAAGCTGGGCGAGGGCAAATACCTCGTCGATCTGGGCAAGACCTACGCGGGCATGCCGCGCATCCGCTTTGCCGGCGGAACGCCGGGCACGGTTGTTTCGATGCGCGGCGCGGATCTGCTCGGCGAGTCGGGCGAGATTGCGAAGGACGCGAAGTCGCAATCCACGCTCATGGAGTATCGCGCGATCCTCGATGGCGGAGCCTTTGTCTTCGAGCCGGTCGAGTATCTCGGCATGCGCTATTTCCAACTCGACAACGCGCCGATGCCAGTGACGCCGGAGAATTTCTCCTTTGTTGTGCGCCATAGCCGACTCGACGCCGCAGCCTCGGATTTCTCGTCCTCGGATACCACGCTGAACGCGGTATGGGAGTTGATGAAACATTCGATTCTCACCTGCGCGCAGGAGGAGTTCGTCGACACGCCCACGCGGGAAAAAGGCGGCTTTCTCCTGGACGGCGCGGTGCAGAGCGCGGTCGCGATGCCGGTGTTCGGCGAGCGGGTGCTGACACAACGCGCGCTCTCCGAGTTTCTCCGCTCGATGGAACAGCATTGGTCGAAGCCCGAGGATCGCGGCCGCATCAACGCCGTCTATCCCAACAAGGACGGCGCGCGCGACATTCCCGACTTCACGCAGGCCTTCGTCGTGTGGGCCTGGACTTATTATCAGGAAACGGGCGACCGGGGATTTTTACGCGAGAGCTATGCGAAGTTGAAAGATGTCGCCGATCAAGTGGCGCGGCACATCGACCCCGCGACCGGTCTTGTCACCAATCTGACCGGCGGCTCCGGAGCCTACAAATTCGGCATCGTCGATTGGCCTGTTTCGATGCGCTTTGGCTACGACATGAACACCGCCGCGCGCACGGTGATCAATGGTTGGGCCTACGCCGATTTCGACCTAATCGCGAAAATCGCCGGAGAGCTGGGCGAAGACGCCGATCAAGCGGCCTACCGTGCGCGGGCCGAGGCGTTGAAGGCCGCGATCAACACGCGGCTTCTGAGCCCGGCCGGCGTCTACATCGACGGACTGTCGGCGGAAGGCGCGCCTAGCCGTCACGCCTCGCAACATGCGAACATGTTCCCGCTTGCCTTCGGCATCGTGCCGGAGGAGCGCCGCGCTGCGGTGATCGAGGTCGTGAAACGAAAGGGCATGAGTGTGGGCATGGTCACGGTGAGCTGGCTCGTTCGCGCATTGGGCGAGAGCGGGCAGGGGGAGGCACTGCTCGATTTGTTAACCAACGCGAAGCAGCCCGGTTGGGCGCGCTCGCTCGCGCGCGGAGCCACCGCGACGTGGGAGTCGTGGGATGCCGACGAGACCGGAGACAGCCTGTCGCATGCCTGGGGCGCGGCCGGCCTGGAGGGGCATGTGCGCTACGTTCTCGGGATACGTCCGTTGGCTCCGCAGTATGAGAAGGTATTGATCAAGCCGCTCTATTTTGGCGCCAAGCTGACGTGGGCGCGTGGGCGTATCGCGACCGACCGCGGCGCAATCGCCGTGGAGTGGAAGCGCGGCGCGGACGGCTACGAGTTGCGGGTCGATCTGCCGGTGAACATCACCGCCACCGTCGAGATTCCTGCGGGCCCGGCGGACGAGCCCGTTTTGAGGCTCGATGGCGTCCCGGTTGGATTCTCGCGTGTCGGGGATCGTCTGGTGGTGCCGGCGCTGGGTTCAGGCGAGCACGTGCTGGCGCGGGAGGACGCTGTGGCGCGCGCGGCGTTGTAGACCGGCGGTCTCAGCCGCGGCGCTGACGCCAAGCGAGCCAGACGACGGCGGCGGCGATGAGGTCCGTGCTTGCGACCGCGAGGCGTAGCGGGAGCGGGATGGGAAGCGGCAACACGAGGACGAGCAGCGCGGCGCCGAGGAGGAACCACATGGCGACGCGCAGCAGGCGGAGACTTTCGGCGGGAGTTGGCACGGGAGGAAGCGGGGGGGCGGGGAGCTGAAAAAATCTTTCTCTGAAATCTGAATCATTCTCTTTCTCTTCCTCCGATCGGACGAAGGCGCCGAGGGCGCCAGAGTAA
>CAMLNJ010000428.1 GCA_946481225.1 uncultured Verrucomicrobiota bacterium
CAGCCGAACCTCTTGGAATACGGGCTCGGCACTAACCCGAACGCAGCCGGCGCCCTGCCGGTGACGGTGAACCGTTCAGGCAACGTCCTCACCCTCAACTTCAGCCACACCGGAGATTCGACCTTGGTTTACACCATTGAGGCGAGCAACGACCTGGCCGCCTGGACCACCGTCCACACCTATCCCGAATTCGGAGCCCCCGGCACCGAGATCTACACCGACACCGTGGCGCTCTCCGCCCAAGCGCGGCGCTTCCTGCGGCTTGTCGTTACCGCGCCATAAAACCGCGCGACAAACCCCGGCCGCCGCCCCCCCTCCCGGGACGGCGGTCAGGGTCCTGTCCCCGCCCGCTCCGCCCACATTCGCGTCCATCAACCCAGGCCCGTTATGTCGCCCTCCCTTTCCCAGCTCCCCCGCTCTCGTCGCGGTTTCACGCTCATCGAGCTCCTCACTGTCATCGCCATCATCGGCATTCTCGCCGCCATTCTTATTCCCACCGTTTCCCGGGTGCGTGAGCAGGCCAAGCGCGCCAAATGCATGAGCAACGTCCGGCAGATCACGATCGCCCTGATCAATTCGGCCAACCAAACCAAGGGACAAAGCTTCCCGACCAACACCGGTGGAAACTGGGCCTGGGACGTGGGCCACTCCCTGGCGAAGGACATCGTGAGCAACGCCGGACGTCAGGTGCTCTACTGCCCCTCCTCGAAAATGCTGCTGGAAAACGATCCGGAGCAAATGTGGACCTATGGAGGCAGCCTCACCAGCTTTGCCGTCACCGGTTATGTGCTCTTGGTGGATGGAACCAAGCAGATCAATCGCAACTACCTCAACGACAAGTTACGCTCTGACTTTCCCTTGCCGCGTCCGCCTGCGGTGGCAACGAGCCATCTGCCGTCGAGTCGTCGCCCCTTGGTGGTGGATGCCGTCATTTCCGCCAACACCTCGCAGGATAGTTTTGGCAACGCCGGTGGCGGTCTCCCCGTCAACGTCAGCAATCACATGCAGGGCGACAAACCCAGCGGCGCGCACACCGGCTTCGTGGACGGTCACGTTACGTGGAGGGGATTCACCATCGGCAGCTCATCGAATCCGGAGGGATTTGGCATGAAGAGCGACGGCACCGCGCCCAAGTTCTGGTTCTGAACGACGAGAAACGGGATCGCGCCGAGGTTTATCATTTTCACCAATCAGGTGCGAAATCAGGGACAGGCTCCAAGCCCTATCTATCGCCCCGACTGCCGCTCCGCTCGCGCGACCATTTGTCTTTTCCGAAACTTGGCCGACGACTGTGAAGTGATTGCTCGTTCCGGCGCCGAAGTATCTTCCCGATACTACCTCAATACGGCCAAAAACCGGCGTTTTCTACGATCCCGGTGAGGTCCGTAACAGGTGAGACCATCGACGCCCCCCGGCCGGCAGGCTCGCGCATTGGGAGGAAGCGGAGCCGAGCTGGAGGGCGTTGTCCAAGCGGCCCGTGCTCCATCCGGGATTGTTGACGGTGGTGGCGTCGCGTCCGCGTCCGCTCGAATCGGTGGCGAGGGTGCCGGACGTTTCGTCGAGTTTCAGATGAACCCGCAGGGTCGAGGGCGTCGCGACGGCTTCGGGGGCGCCGTGGTCGCGCTTTCACCGCGGGTGTTGCCGCCGGTGACGACGTAGTAGTAGGTCGTGCCGTTGTTGACGGATGTGTCGTCATAGGTCGAGGCGGCCAGGCCGGCGGCGATGGTGGTGTAGGGCCCGCCGCTGGCGCCGGCGCGTTTGACGTTGCAGGAAGTCGCGTCGGCGAGCGGCCAGCTCAAGCTCGCCTTCCCGTTGTCAGGGATCGCGGTGAGCGTATCGGGAGCTTCGGCGACGGGATTGGCGAATGCGGTGAGTTCGCCGGCTGAAAGCGCCCGCGCGTAGACGCGGAAGTCATCGATGGATCCGTTGAAATAGGGATCGTTGAACTGCGACTTGCCGATGTAGTTTTACATGGTGACGCCGAGGCGGGAAGGCGTGAGGGTCGTCGCCGTGTTCGCCCCGACCCCAAAAACGACATGAGGGAAGGGGCGCGCGAGCAGGGGCCCAACGGGGCCCCGGAACAATGCGTCAGGGAGTGGAAACGCCCACCGACCAAAAGGTCCGTGCGCCCTCGGGCGGAGTGCGGACGAAGGTCGCGGTCGGAGCATCCGCCGCCCCGGCTTCAGACACTGACCAGCGTGTCGGATCGATCAGAGAGAACGGAGCGCCGCTCACGCTGTTCGCCACGTCGCGCCACGTCACGAGATCGTCGCTCTCGCGCAAGGTGATGGTCGCGTCGGAGACGTTGGGATTGCGCGGCACGTCGAGCGCCAGATGCCCGTCCGTGACCATCTCCACCACGGGTGCCGCCTGCCGGACCTCCGGGGCGAGCCGCAAGGCGTAGCGAAGCAGATTGGGCACGCCGTCCGCCTGGAGCGAAGCGGTCGGGCCAGCCACCGCGGGGTCGCTCCAGGCCGGACCCGCGTTGGCTTTCGCCCATTGCGAAAACAGGGCGGGGTTTGCGGGCAGACCGGAGACGGCGGTGCGGAAACGGGGAAGCGCGGTCGTCGGGTTTTCCCCGGCGCTGGTGCGCCGCGCGGGCTCGACATAGAAGGTGGCGACGCTGTCGGGATAACGGACGGCAAGGTCGGCGTAAGCGGCAAACGCCGAGTCGTATTGTTTCGTCCAATACTTGATGAGCCAGGGATCGCCGGCCGAGCCGAGGGCGGTGAGGTTGACCACCGCGCGGAGGAGGCGGGCGAAGACCAGGCCATATTCGGACGACGACCGGATGGTCTCGGCGCGGTCGGTATCGGAAGGAGTCAGCCGGGCGGCGATAGCCACGATCTCCTCGTAGCGGCTCACCGCCTCGTCCTGCGAATCAAGCACGCTTTGCACCGCCGCGCCCCCCGAGGGCAACGCGGGAAACGTGAAGTATTGGTCGCGGGTCCACCAAGGATCGAGGCCGATGTCCACCCCGCGTTTCCAGCGCAGCACGGCCTCGGCGGAGAGGAGGGCTAGACGACGAAAATCCGTCAGCTGGCCGACGGGCAGGCCGAGCCGTTCCGTGGCGAAACGGTCGAAGAGCGTGGCCTCGCTCGCACCGGGATTCAGCGCCCACTGGGCCATCACCCAGGCGTTCAGTTCGCACCAGAGTTCGTCTTGAATGTAAGGACCTTCCCAGCCGCCGCCGCGCGACCAAGTCCACACGCCGCTCATCAGGGGAGAGCGCTGATAGAGTTCCCGGATGCCGCGAATGGCTCGGGGGTCGAGCCGCGTGAGATGTTCCTCGAAGCCCTCGATGACGCCGTTGGCGATGTAGTTGGGGAAGGCGCCCTTGCCCTCATACTCACGAGCGGCCTGCACCTCGACGATGAAGGGGTGGCGGCCGAGGCCAAGGACCTTGCTGAAGTTGTTCCCGCGGTGGAAATCCCCTTCGCAGTGTTTGATCGACCAGATGAGATTCGCGTGAGGGGCGACGGCATCGCTGACCGTGGAGAAGGTGGTCGCGTTTACGTCGAAGCTATACCAAGTGCGGAAAAATACCTTCTTGTTGAGCTTCACGCAGACCTCGTCCCGCAGGATGTTCATCAGCGGAATGATGGTGAGGCTGGCGTTGGTCGGGTTGTCGATCTTGCCCTGGTGATAAGGCGCGTCCTGGAGATAGGTTTCACCGATGCGCACGATCACGCCGTCGAGCGCGGGAAATTGCTCGAACATCAGTCGCATCTGAGTCCGGAGAAAGTGTTCCGTGTTGGCGT
>CAMLNJ010000429.1 GCA_946481225.1 uncultured Verrucomicrobiota bacterium
GATAGGGGGTAGGTCGGGACTACACTCGCTTTTGAAAAAAAACAGGCGCTATCGCTCAGCCACTTGTGCAACGGCCACCCCGGAAAAACTGGATTTTGGTTCCGAGTAGCGGAAGTCGGGTTAAGGGGAGATACGAATACACACGGCCGACACGGACGTGGCTACAGGGCGTCGGGGCCGGCGAGCCACTCGGGGCCGACGCGGCGGCTTTCGCCCGGGCGAAGGCCGAGCTCCAGCTCGCGCCCCGCGAAGCGAAGCCGGCCGCCGGAGCCGCCCGTGCTGCGCACGGTGACGGCGACGGGCTTTGATTCGTTCCATTCGAGATCCACCTCGAAGCCTCCCCGGGCGCGCAGGCCGCGGACGGAGCCGGCGGGCCAGGCGGAGGGCAGGGCGGGAAGCAGGTCGATCGCGTCGAGGTGGCTTTGCAGAAGCATCTCGGCGACGCCGGAGACGAAGGCGAAGTTGCCGTCGATCTGGAAGGGCGGGTGCGCGTCGAAGAGATTTGGATACACGCCGCCGCCGTCCGCCTTTGCGCCGTCGATGGTGGCGCCGACCGGGCGGAGGAGGTTGCGCACGAAGACATGGGCGCGGTCGCCGTCGCGGAGGCGCGCCCAGAGGTTGACGCGCCAGCCGAGGGCCCAGCCCGTGCTTTCATCGCCGCGCAGCTCGAGCGAGCGGCGCGCGGCGGCCAGCAGTTCGGGCGTGGCGGTCGTGATCGAGCGGCCGGGATAGACGCCGAAGAGGTGGGAGGTGTGGCGGTGGCGGACGTCGGTTTCGAGGAGGTCCTCGGCCCATTCCTGCAACTGGCCGCGGGAGCCGACCTGGTAGGGGAGGAGGCGCGTCTCGGCGGCGGCGACGCGATGGGTGAAGTCGTCGTCGATCTTGAGGACGCGGGCGGCGTCGAGGACGTTGGCGAAGAGATCACGGATGATCGCGAGGTCCATCGTCGCGCCGACCGCGATGGCGGAGCGGCCGCCGGCGGGGACGTGGAAATCGATCTCGGGCGAGGTGGAGGGGGCGGTGAGAAGCCGGCCCCGGGCGTCCTCGACCAGCCAGTCGAGGCAGAACTCGGCGGCGCCCTTCATGAGCGGCCAGGCGCGCTCGCGGAGAAATGCTTCGTCGCGGCCGAAGGCGTAGTGTTCCCAGAGGTGTTGGCAAAGCCAGGCGGCGGACATCTGCCAGTTGGCCCAGAGCGGATCGCCATGGCCGAAGTCGCCGACGGGAGCGGTGTGGGCCCAGAGGTCGCTGTTGTGATGGGCGACCCAGCCGCGGGCGCCGTAGTTGGTCTCGGCGGTGCGGGCGCCGTTGACCGCGAGGCGGCCGATGAAGTCGAAAAGCGGCTCGTGGCACTCGGAGAGGTTGGCGACCTCGGCGGGCCAGTAGTTCATCTCCGTGTTGATGTTCAGGGTGTAGTTTGAACTCCAGGGCGGGCGCAGGGAGTCGTTCCAAAGGCCTTGCAGATTGGCGGGCTGGCCGCCGGGCCGGGAGCAGGCGACGAGGAGGTAGCGGCCGTATTGAAAGAGCAGCGCGGCGAGGTCGGGGTCGGGCTCTCCGCGGGCGAAGCGCACGAGGCGGGCCTCGGTGAGGAGCCCGGCGGCGGCGGGCGCGGAGCCGAGATCGAGGCTCACGCGGCGGAAGAGGGCGCGGTGGTCGGCGAGGTGGCGCTCGAGCAGTTCGGGCCAGGGGCGGGCGGCGGCGAGCGGGGCGCGGGCGAGGGCGGAGGGATCGCGGCCGTCGCGGCCGGGCGAGCGGTCGAAACCGGCGAAGCTCGTGCCGGCGGAGAGGAGGAGCGTGACCGAGTCGGCGCCGCTCACGGTCAGGGAACCGGGGGCGAAGGCGATCTTGCCGCCGTCGGCGAGCACGCGCACTCGCAACTCGGCTTTCATGCCCTCCGGGTTCGGGCTTTCGTCGTAGACGATGGGATTGTCCGAGCCCCAGTAGCTCGGCACGGAATGGACGGGGGCGCGGACGGCGAGCACGAGTTCGTCGGCGCCATCGACGGCGGAGGTGTGGCGAAGGGGGCTGCCGACGGTGGCGGTGAACGCGATGCGGTTTGGCCGGTCGCAGGTGAGGCGGACGACGATCAGCTCGTCGGGCCGGCTGGCGAAGACCTCGCGGGTGAAGGTGGCGTCGTCGATTTGATAGCGGGTGGTGGCGACGGCGCGGTCGAGGTCGAGCGTGCGCGAGTAGGCCTCGGCCTTTTCCGCGCCGGGGAAGTCGAGGAAGAGGTCGCCGAGCGGCTGATAGGCCTGGGTGAAGGGGCCCTGCATCTGCCGGGCGAGGCGGTTGGCGGCGGCGTAGTCGCCGGCGAAGAGCGCGGCCCGCAGCTTGGGCAGGGCCTCGCGGGCGCCGGGGTTGTTCCAGTCCTTCGGCGCGCCGGACCAGAGGGAGGATTCGTTGAGCTGGAGTTGTTCGCGCGCCGCGCCGCCAAACACCATCGCGCCGAGCCGGCCGTTGCCCACGGGGAGCGCCTCGGTCCAACGATGCGCGGGCCGATCATAGCGGAGGACGAGGTCCTCGGGGGCGGCAAATGAGGAGACGGCGGTCGCGAGGGAAAGGGCGGGGATGGCCAGGCGGGAGAGCAGGGAGCGGGGCATGGGAAGGGAAAGGAGATGAGTCCCGGGCGCTTGTTTGTCGACTGAGGGTCAAGCGCTGGGCCGGGCCGGCATCAACCGGCGGCGTCCCGGCCGTTCCGGGCGCGCGCGAGCACCGCGGCGAGAGCGTCGACGCGAAGGGGTTTGCTAACGTAGTCGTCCATGCCCGCGGCGAGGCAGGCCTCGCGGTCGCCTTCCATGGCGTTGGCGGTGACGGCGATGATCCACGGGCGGCCATGCGGAGGCGGAGAGGCGCGGAGGCGGCGGGTCGCCTCGAGTCCGTCCATCTCGGGCATTTGCATGTCCATGAGGATAATGTCGTAGGGTTGGCGGGCGAGGGCATCGAGCACCTCAAGCCCGTTGCCTGCGAAGTCGACGCGGTAGCCGAGCCGGGAAAGAAGGTGCTGGGCCACGCGCTGGTTGACGGGATTGTCCTCGGCGACAAGGAGGTGCTCGGAGTGGACCTCGCCGTCGGGGAAGAAGGCGACGGGGGGGCGCGCGTGAAGCGCGGTCTCGCCCGAGGGGCGACCGACGGCGCGACACAAGGTTTCGTGAAGCAGGGCGGGCTTGGCCGGTTTGGTCAGCGCGGCCGTGAAAAGGCCGCGCTCTTCCGCGTCCAGATCATGGCCGATGGAGCTGAGAAGAACGAGCGGCATCCGGGCGCGCGCGGGGAGGGCGCGGATCGCGCGGGCGAGCTCGACGCCGTTCATCACGGGCATGTGCATGTCGATGATCGCGAGGTCGAAGGGCTCGTCGCCGCGCAGAAGATCGAGCGTGGTCGGCGCGTCCGCCGAACCGTGGACGGAGAGTTCCCAGCGGGCGGCGAGGTCGGAGAGGATCCGGCGATTGGTGGAGTTGTCGTCGACGATGAGGACTCGGAGACCGCGGAGGGAGGCGCGCGCGGGCTGGATGCGCCGCGGGCCGGAGGGCAGCCACTCGGTCTTGATGCTGAAGGAGAAGGTGGAGCCCACGCCCGCCGTGCTTACGAGCCACATGTGACCGTCCATGAGTTCGGCGAGGCGGCGGCTGATCGCGAGTCCCAGGCCGGTGCCGCCGTATTTGCGCGTCGTGGAGGCGTCGACCTGGGTGAAGGCCGAGAAGAGGCGGCGTTGCGCCTCCTCGGGGATGCCGATGCCGGTGTCGCGCACGGAGAACACGA
>CAMLNJ010000430.1 GCA_946481225.1 uncultured Verrucomicrobiota bacterium
GGGGGAAGATCGCCGTGACGATGATCGTGGCGTCGGGGGCCTTGGAGCGGCAGAACTCGACGATGGCCTCGACGCCCTCCGCGGCGTCGGCGGCGCGTTCGGGTTTCTCGCCTTTGCCGATGTTGTTGGTGCCGGCGAGGAGGACGATCACCTTGGGGTTCACACCCTCGAGGATGCCGTCTTGCAGGCGCCAGAGGATGTGGTGGGTGGAATCGCCGCCCCATCCGAAGTTGCCGGCGTTCCAGCCGTGGAAGGTCTGTTTCCAGTGGGCGAGAAACTCGGGATAGTCGGTGGCGCCCCAGCGGCGGGTGATGGAGTCGCCGAGGAAGTAGAGGTCGATCTTGCCGGAGCGGGCTTTTTCGAGGAGCTGCTGGTGCCCGATGCGGCCGTTCTCGTTCCACGGTGAGTAGGGCGCGTGCGCATGGGCGGTGGCGCCGACCGCGGCCGCAGCCAAGGCGAGGATACCGAGCCGCCGAAGTCGTGAACTGAAGGAACGCGGGGAGGCAGGAGTGGAGTCGGTCATAGAAAAGGGGCTACACGGGCGAGCATCGCCACCGGGGGCGTGCTCGCCGAAGGGGCGGGGCGTATCTTAATCAAAGAAAGACGAACGTCGGTCCGGTGCCAAAACCGGCGCTGCGCTAATTATTGAGCCCAGCGAAGCGGATCGGTGGCCTTAAGCTCGTCGAGAGTGCGCTGCGGAGCGTCCATGCCTTCGGGGAAGGGGCGTTTGGAAAAGGTTTGGAAGTAGAGGAGGCTGGCGTCGCGCCAGACCTCGGCGTCCGTTTCCTGGATCGCCAACTTTTTGGTCACGGCGGCGTGAAGCGCGGGGTCGATGGAGCCGGCGAGCCCGGCCCACTCTTTGCGGGTGGCGCGCACCCAATCGACGCCGCGCTGATAACGCAGGCAGAGTTCGTCCCAGAGCGGGCGGCCGGAGCGCATGCGATGATCCCAAGGCACGCGGTGGAACCAGAGCAGCAGCTCCTCGGGGCAGGTCGCGAGGTCGGCGAAGCGTTCGCGGACGCCGGGATGGTATTGGGCGACGGTGTTGCTGCCGGTGGCGCTGCGGTCGAAGCCAATGCCGTCGGCGGCGGCGCGGTGGAAATAGGTGGCAGTCCAGTCGGCGCGCGGCATTTCGGTCAGCCACGGCTGCGGGCCGTAGTGATGGGGGTTCCTCATCTGGTGATGCAGGCCGAGCGGCATCGAGTAATCGACGACGGCCTCGCGGGATTGGAGGAGGAGGCGGGCCACGGTGTCGACCGCGGGATGGGCGCGGGTGAGGGTCTGCCGGGTCCACTCGCGCGCGATCTGGTCCGAGCCGAGGACAGGATTCCAAGCAAGCCGGCCGAAAGCATACCAGTTGGCCTGGGCGAGGGGATGGCCGGTCCAGTTGCGGTCGGAGCCGGTGTTGGCGACGCCGGCGATGCCGGTGATGCGTTGGTTGAAGATGGAGCCGTCGACGGTGCGGAGGACGGTGGAGCCGGGACCGCGAGCGCAGGTGTCGGCGTCGAGAAACTCGCGCCACATCGGGGCGAGGAAGGCGAGTTGGCGGGAGTGCCCGAGGTATTCCTGGGTGATCTGGAGCTCGGGCATGACCTGCGTCTTTTCCATGCCGCCGAAGAGCGGGTGGAAGGGCTCGCGCGGCATGAAGTCGAGCGGGCCGTTCTTTACTTGGACGAGCACGTTTGGCGCGAACTTGCCGTCGAAGGGCTTGAGCGCGTTGTAGGATTGCCCGATGCGGTCGGAACCGAACTCGGGCTCGTAGACGAAGGCGCGCCACATGACGACGCCGCCGTGCGGGGCGAGGGCGGCGGCGAGCATGTTGGCGCCGTCGGCGTGGGTGCGCTTGTAGGTGAGGGGGCCGGGCTGCCCCTCGCTGTTGGCTTTCACGAGGAAGCCGCCGAAATCGGGGATGAGCGCGTAGATCTCGTCGGCCTTGGCGCGCCACCAGGCGGCGACCTCGGGGTCGAGCGGGTCGGCGCGGGGAAGGCCGCCGAGCTCGATGGGCGCGGAGAAACGGGCGCTGAGGTAGACGCGCAGGCCGTAGGGGCGGAAGACCTCGGCGATGGCGGCGGTCTTGCGCAGGTAGTCGGGGGAGAGGCTTTGGGCGCTGGCGTTGACGTTGTTGAGCACGGCGCCGTTGAGGCCGAGGGAGGCGTTGGCCCGGGCGTAGTCGAGGAGGCGCGGGTCGCGCGTGTCGGGGAGTTCGTTCCACTTCCAGAGCGAGCGGCCCGCGTAGCCGCGCTCGATGGAGCCGTCGAGGTTGTCCCAGTGGTTGAGGAGGCGGAGCGCGAAGCCGGGTTTCTCCCGCGCGTTGAGCGCTTCGGGCGAGGGGCGGGTCTGGACGAGGCGGAGCAGATGGAAGGCGCCGTAGAGCGCGCCGAGGTCGGTGGAGGCGGCGATGAGCGTAACGGAGCGGCCTTCGATCACCGCCGGGCGGATGAGGAAACCGTCGGCGCCGAGCGGGGCGAGTTGCGGGCCGAGCTCGAGGGCGGCGATGTGCTTGGAGGAGGCGGGCGTGCCGACGAGCAGCGCGCCGTCGCCTGGCTGGTTGGCGAGCGGGAGTTCGCGTCCGAGCAGGGCGGAGAGGCCATCGACGAGCTCGCGACGCGTCGCCTCCCGCGTCGGGGAACCGTCCGGCGCGACGAGCGAGGTGATGCGTTGGGCGAAGGCGGCGGCGGTCTCCGCAGGGAGCGGATCGTGGCGGAGCCAGAGGCGATAGCCGTCGTCCGCGCGCGCGACCATGGCGAGCAGGCAGGGGAGCAGGATCGCGAGGATGCGCGGGATGCGTCGGAGCATGAGGACGAGGACTCCATACGCGGGCGGGAGTTTCATATGGATGCGGAGGGGATGTGGTCGCGGAGGCTCAGGGGCGGGGCCAAGTGAATTCGTAGGAGCCGGAGCCCACGGAGTAGAGCGCGGCGCCGTTCTCGACGCGAAGGAAACGCACGCCGGACGCTTTCGCGGCGGGGCGCTTGCCCTCTTTCACGCCGGTGCCGTCGCTGTCGGGGAGGCGGATGATGGCGGTCGTGTTGACGGGGATCTCGACCTTGAACGTCGCGGCGCCGGGGCGGGTGCTCCATTCGGCGGCGAGGAGGCCGTAGGCGGTCTGTTGGATGCAGCGGGCGTGGGCGAGGCCGCCTTGGCCGACGAGGGGCGCGATGAGCGCGGTCTTGTAGCCGGGCTCGAGAGCTTGCAGGCCGCCGAGTTTGCCGAACATCCAGTCGCCGACGGCGCCGTAGGCGTAGTGGTTAAATGAATTCATGTCCGCGGGGCCGAATTCGCCGTTTGGCAGAATGGAGTTCCAGCGTTCCCACATGGTGGTGGCGCCCATTTTGATTGGGAAGCCCCAGGAGGGGTAGTCCTCGTTGAGGAGCAGGCGCATCGCGAGGTCTTCGTGGCCGATCTTGGAGAGGGCGGGCAGGAGCCAGGGCGTGCCGAGGAAGCCGGTGCGGAGGTGATTGTCGTCGGCGGCGAGCTTGGCGACGAACTTGGCCGCGGTGAGGGCGCGTTGTGCGGGGTCGGCGATCATGTCGGCGCCGAGCGCGAGGGCGTAGGCGGTCTGGGTGTCGGTGTGGATGGAGCCGTCCTCGGCGCGGTAGGCGGCGGTGAATGCGGCGCGGATCCGGGGCACCAGTGCGGACCACTCGGCGGCCTGCGCGGCGTGGCCGAGGGCGGCGGCCATCTCGGACATCATGCGGGTGTTTTCGGCGAAGTAGACGGTGGCGATGACCTTGTGCTCCTGG
>CAMLNJ010000431.1 GCA_946481225.1 uncultured Verrucomicrobiota bacterium
CATCGCAAAAAAACCGCCTCAGGACGGAAATAGTTTTACCAAAGTAGAATTAGGGTGTGTCTGGGAAAGAATTCAGACCATCGCTGGCGCTCTGCGAGTGGAGGGAGAAAGGGCACTGGGCCGGCGTAGACCTCGGCGGCACGACCCGCTGGGTCGCCTCCGCCTCGGTCGCCTTGGCTGAGCACTCTTTCTCCTCTCACGCTGGCCCGACTTCTTTCCCAGACACACCCTAGGCGGTCTCGGGCTCGGTGTCGCCGAGGCGCCAGTAGCGCGGGTAGCGGTGGCGGCGGGTGGCGCGATGGTAGAGCGTCGCGAGCAGGATCAGGAGCAAGGTGCCCGCGAGGGTCGAGAAGAGGAGGACGGCCCAGCCGGGTTTGGCGAGAAACACGATGATGGCGTTGGAGCCGGCGGGCGGATGGACGGTGCGCGTGAGCATCATCGTCGCGACGGCGAGGCCCGTGGCGGCCCCGACCGCCCACCACCGGGGGCCGAAGAGGGCGAGGCAGCCGAGCGCGATCACCGAGGCGAGGAGGTGGCCGCCGATCACGGCTCGGGGTTGGGACAGCGACGCCTCGGGGAGGGCGAAAAGGAGGAGAGCGGACGCGCCGAAGGAGCCCAGCAGGAGCAGGGCCTGCGTGGTCGTCGCCAGGTAGGAGAGCGCGGAGACGGCGAGAATCGCGCCGAGGCTGGCGAAAAACACCTGGGACTTGGTGAAGCGCGGAGGCATGCGGGCTTTCTATGAGAAAAATTCATGGAGTGGGCGCCAGCTTTTTGTCCGATGCGGCGGCAAGGCGGACACGGTCGGGCGTGCCCTGCGCCAATGTTCGTATTACGAACATTGGCGCAGGGGCTCGATGCATGGGGAAGACCGCCGGCGACCGGCGCGAGGCCGGAAGCTTGCCGTGTATCCTTTGCTTATCGGGGACCTTGACTGGGGGGGCGCCGAGTTCGGCGGGGGTGGGGGTTTGACGGGATTTTCGTTTCGTGAGCTTGAACGTCGAAAATCGGACGGATCCGAGCGGCATTCGCGAGCCGAGCCGGGAGGTGGGCTCGGAGGCGGCGGATCTGCTGATCGGGCGATGTTATCTGAACCGCACGGGTATTCGGGCGAAGCCGCGCGACACGTTTATCGAGCCCGACTGGCAGGAGGGAGCGTGAGCGCCCGGGCGGGCGGCGGACGATCCAATCAAGTCTTGGTCGAAACCGTGAACCGGGAGCCTCCTATGGCATTTCAACCTAGAAATCGCAGTTCAAACCGACCACGGATTACACAGATTGGCACGGATCAATACAGATGCGGGATAGACGAGACGTGGATTATGTTCACTCGGCGGGTGAGGTCCTATCCGGTTCTAAATCTCTGTTATCCGTGCTCATCTGTGGAATCCGTGGTTACAACTGCGATTTCCAGGTTCAAATAGAACCGTAGCCGCGCCCGTGTCGGGCGCGCCGTGCGACAGATGGCGCACGGCCGACACGGCCGTGGCTACAACCTTATTGGATGCGTTCCAGGCGGCGAGGATGGCGGCGACGTGTTCGGAGCACAGGGGTTTGACGATGTAGCCTTGGGCGCCGGCCTGGAGCGCGCGCCGCCGATCGCTGGGTTCGTCGGAGGAGGTGAGAACGTAAACCCGGACCGCTTGGAGGTGGGGCTGCTGGCGCATCCACTCCAAGACCTCATGGCCGGTGTGGCCGGGCATCTTGAGGTCGAGCAGAAGGAGGTCGGGGAGGGGATGGCGGGCGCGGTCGGCGTAGGGGCCTCGGCCGGCGAGGTAGTCGATCGCCTGGTGTCCATCCGCGACGTGATGCACGGGTTGCAGGCCGGCTTTGGCGAGCACGCGGCTGGAGAGAAAAAAATCGTCTTCATTGTCCTCGGCAAGGAGGACGGAGGGGGAGGGATTCATTGCAAAAATTGGTGCGTTCCGGCGGCCGAGGGGGCGACCGGGACGGCGAGATCGGCCGCTTCCAGCTCGACCCAGAAGCGGGATCCCTGCCCGGGCGTGGACGAGACGCCTATGGCGCCGCCCATGCGTTCGACGGCTTTCTTGGCGATGGCGAGGCCGATGCCGGTGCCGGGGACGCGATGGTCGGAGGCGCGTTCGAAAATGCCGAAGATGCGTCGGTGTTGCTCGGGGGCGATGCCGATGCCGTTGTCGCGCACCGTGACGCGGACGAGTCCGTCGCGAGATTCCGAGGAAACCTCGATGTCGGGGACCTCGCCTTGGCGCACGAATTTGAGCGCGTTCTCCAGCAGGTTGGAGAAACACTGGATGAGCGAGGGGAGGTGACCGCGGATGAGGCCCAGCGGGGATCGGATGACGATGAGGTGGCGGGCGTTGAGGAGGGCGGGGTATTGCTCGATCACGGCGCGGAAAACGAGATCGAGGTCGATGGGTTCGAGCGCGAGGTCGGTGCGGGCGACGCGGGTGTAGGCGAGGATATCCTGGGTGAGGCGATCCATGCGGTGGGCGGCGCGGGCGATGCGGTCGAGGTAGTCCTTGGCCTGGGGGGCGAGCGAGGCGCCGTGATCCTCGACGAGGACCTCGGCGTAGCCGGAGAGGACGCGCAGGGGGGAGCGGAGGTCGTGGGAGACGCTGTAGGAGAAGGCCTCGAGTTCCTCGACCATGAGGCGGAGCTTGGCGGTGCGTTCGGTGACGCGTTCCTCGAGCGAGGCGAGGAGTTTTTCCCGGTCGGCGAGGAGGTCGCGAACTTCGTATTGGCGGCGGCGGGCGCGGAGGGCGGATTTGACCGTGAAGACGAGCGTGAGGGCGCGGAGGGGGCGCTCGACGAGGGAAAGGTTGGCGTGTTCGCCGAGAAGGCGGATGGCGCGGGTGCTGGCTTCGTCGAAGCGGCCGCCGCTGGTGATAAGCACGATGGGGAGATCGGACCACGCGGGCTGGCGGGCGATGCGTTCGACCAAGGGACCCTGGCGGCCGGAAGTGACCGATTCCTCGGTGAGGAGCAGGGCGTCGCACTCGTCGGTGGCGGCGAGATCGGCGAGATCCGCGCAGATCGCGGCCTCGATGCCGGCCTGGCGAAGCACGTGGCGGATGTTGGCGGCGTCGGCGCCGAGCGGGGCGAGGACGCGCACGCGTTGAGCGGTGGCGGGCACGGCGGGGCGGATCAGCTTTCGGGAAGCATTTCCGTCGTCTGTCCTTGGAAGGAGGGGACGCCGGTGAGCACGCCGCGGAAGTCGACGAGGGGTTTGCCGACGCGCACGCCGGAGGAATCGAGTTTCAGTTCGCGGATGGTGTCTTCGTGGCGACCGATCCGTTTTTTGACCACCGAGATGGCCTTGCGGATACGGCCATCCTGCTCGAAGTAGCGGAGAAGCATGACGGTGTCGGCAAGGTAGGTGAGGTCGACGGGGGAGCTCATCTGGCCGACGATGCCGTGCTGGGTGACGGTCATGGTGGTGATGACGCCCTGATTGCCGAGGAAGGCGAGGAGCTCGTGCAGCTGGATGTTGAGGAAGCGCGCCTCGGACATGGCGTGGAGGTAGCCGTTGAGGCTGTCGATCAGGACGCAGCGGATCTGCCGGTGTAGCACGCGCTCCTTTATCATGTGGACGAACTCGCCCGGGGCTCGTTCGGCGGGGTCGACCTGGAGAATCTCGACGAGGCCGGACCGGATATGCTCGCGGAGGGACATGCCGAGAGAGTCGGTGCGGGTGAGCAGGGTATGCGGCGATTCGTCGAAAAGGCAGAGGAGCGCGCGTTCCCCGCGGCGGGCGGCGGCGAG
>CAMLNJ010000432.1 GCA_946481225.1 uncultured Verrucomicrobiota bacterium
CCTCTCGATGTATGTCAGCTCGAACTGGATGCCCTACTCCTGGTCGGTCAACAACGTCGTCATGGGAGAGAACCTCCACACCGCCCTCGGCTTCTGGCAGGCCGGCCGCGCCGACGCCGCCTACGATCGCACCCGCGCATCCCTCCTCGCCTCGCTCTACATGGGCGTCTGCCCCGGCAACATCGGCTCGATGAACTACCTCGACGCCTATCGCGGGGAATCGCAGCGCGATTTCGCCGACGGCTCCGGCGTCTTCTCCCGCACCCTCGTCGAAGGCCTCTTCGGCCTCCAGCCCGACCTCCTCGCCGGCGAACTCGCCTTCACGCCCGGCCTTCCCTCCGCATGGGACCGCGCGACCCTCAAGCACCCGGACATCGACCTCGCCTTCGCACGTAACGGAAACGTCGATACCTACCGCCTCTCCACCCGCTTCACCAGCCCCGCCGGCCTCCGCCTCGCCCTCCCCCGGCGCGCCGCCAACGCCGAAATCACCGTCAACGGCACTCCGGTCGCCGCCACTCCCGCCCTCGACTGGCGCGACGCCCCGCGCCTCGTCGCCACCGCGCCCGCCGCCCAAGATTTCACCATCACCGTCCGCTGGTCCGGCGACGCCGTCTCACCGTCCCCCGCGCTCCCCTTCCCGCCCGCGCCCTCCGCCGACATCGCCGCCTTCGTCGCCCCGCCACCGCCCGCCGAAAACTCCAAACTAGAGCCGATCAACCTCGCCCCGCTCTTCAACGACCGCGTCACCGCCATCTTCGCCCCCGGCAAATACCGTTCGCCACGCTCGCCCTTCGTCTCGCTCGCCATCCCCGCGCAGGGCATCGGCGCCTGGGCCGGTCACGTCAACGCCACCGCCGAAATCGACGACACCGGCCTCCGCGCCGCCTCCGCCAAAAACGGCGGCCGCTTCGCCCTCCCCTCCGGAGTCTCCTTTGTCACGCCCAGCCCCGGCGATTCGCGCAACGTCGCCTTCGTCTCCCAATGGGACAACTATCCGCGCGAACTCACCACTCGGCTCTCCGGCCGCGCCCGCCGGGTCCACCTCCTCCTCGCCGGCTCGACCAACTGGATGCAAAGCCGCCTCGACAACGGCGAGATCATCGCGACCTACGCCGACGGCGGCACCGCCCGACTCCCGCTCCACAACCCGACCACCTGGTGGCCCATCGACCAGGACTACTTCATCGACGGTCGCGCTTTTAGCCGCCCCGAGCCTACCCCGATCCGCGTCGACCTAAAAACAGGCCGCATCCGCGTCACCACGCCCGCCGATTTCACCCGCACCAAAGCCGATGTCCCCGGCGGCGCCGCCACGGTTCTCGCGCTTCCCCTCGATCCGACCAAGGAGCTCCGCTCCCTCACCGTCCGCGCCCTCGCCAACGAGGTGGTCATCGGCCTCCTCGCCGCCACGCTCGAACGCTGAGGTTCGGTTCGTTTGTGGCGGATCTTGGTGACGGAAAGACCGAACGTCTTTCGCTCGGAGGCCGACCGCTATCGGCCATCGATCTTATTCCGCCGGTCAACCGCCACTTTCGGCCGCGGCTAACATCTGCGCCAAGTCCCCCGTTTTGTGGAGCTCCAGCAGCATCGATACCATAAAGTAGCGTATATGCGTCCGTTCCTGCTCGCGAAGTCGGATCTCTTCCACCGCTCCGCGTTCGGTCAAAAGCCCGATACGCTTCCCGATAAGATCATACACGCGCACGCTCGGACCGAAGGCTTTTCCTTTCCCGACCTGCATCTGCGCGGTCGACTCCATCCGGTGGTCCAGCGCCGTTCCGCGTAGCCTTTCGATCAACGCATCCGCCGCCGCCCTGCGTGCGATGTCGGCCGGTTCCGTCGCCGACGAACTCTCCATCATATACGGTTTCCCGCCCAGCGCCCGCGCGACGGCGTCGAGGAGCGACGCAAGCTCCTTCTCCGCGAGCGGCCTGAACTGTGCCGGGCGATCCACCTTCTCCACCTTCCACTCTTCAAGCGGCGCGGCCTCCGGCGCGACCTGCGCCCACACCCAGTCGAGAAACGCCTTCTTCGCCGCCTCCCGCGAGCCATGGAGCGCCTCGTAGGCCCCGGCGTCGCGGATCTCCAGATTCTGATACTCGCTCCCCTCCGGGCCGCCTTCCTGCGCCTTCGCCGCCTTGAACAAAATCGCGCCTCGCGTGCCCTGCACCAGCGCGCCGAGATCATCGAACGCCCGCTCGTCGTGCATTGTGACCTCGCCGTTGTGACCAGGCAGCGTCGGCGTGACGGCATTGCGTCCCAACTCCGCCAGCAACTCGCGCGCGATTTTCCGCCTCCACTCGGGCAGGTCCGCATCGAGTCGCTCCAGGCCGTTCTCGTCCTTGGCTACGTCGCCGACCATGAAATACGCCACGCGCGGATAGTCGCGCTCCCACGAAAGCCACGGGCCGCGCGAGTCGCGCGTCGCGAGCGTCAGATTCAACGAAAAGGTCTTCACCCGGCCATCCCGCGGGAACCTCACCCGCGCCTCGCCGCGCCCGTCCACGCGCAACGGCTCCGCGACCACGTAGGCTCCCGAGAAATTTCCTCCGACCTTGATCAGCCCGCCGGGGACAGGCTCGCCGCTTGTCCTGTCCACCACGCGCACCAACATTTCCCCGGCGAAGGCCTCCTCCGGCTCGTCGAAAGGCACCGGCGGCGTGTTCGCACGCCCCGGGTCGCGCCGCGCGGTGGTCGCCGCCAGCAGCGAATAGCCCGCCAAGCCCGGCTCGGCCGCCAGCTCCATCGTGCGCACCGCCTTCTCCGGGTGCGGATTGACGAGGCGCGTCTTGATGATGCGCGTCGTCGCTTGAAACTGGTTCCGCTTCAGATCGCGCAGGACGACCTTGCTGTCCGGGTCCTCCAGCCGCTCGCGTTCCTCCGAATTTCGCTTGGACCAATCGCGCACATGCACGCCGTAGCGCAGCGGGAATTCAGCCGCCGTCCCGTCGAGGTAACGGAAACGGACCGTCGCCACCGGCTCGCCGTGGGGGTTTTCCCAATACGTGACGTGCAACAGGTGCAGCTCGTCGAAACGCCGGTCGCCCAGGGCTATTCCTTGCACCTTGTCTGGATACTGCTCGCGCGGCTTTGCGAAGCCGTCGCCCTTGAGGGTGATTTGCCCGTCCGCCACGAACCGTAAACCGTCGAAGACCGCTTCGCCCTCCAAGGTTTCCAGCGCGCGGCTCAAGTCCTTCAGCCCGAACTTCCGCGGCGTGAAATGCGCGGACAGATCCACGATTTCTCCGGCGGGCCCCCGCTCGGGCGGCGCCTGCAAGCCCGCTTGGGGCGCTTCGACCGACCTCCGCGCCAGCCACCAGCCGCCGAGGCCCGCCGCGCAGGCCAACACCAGCGCCAACACCAGCGGACCGCCTCGACCTTTCCGCGCCGCCATGGCCCCGGGCTCGGAAGCGGACGACTGCGCCGGCGCGTCGCCGCGCGCGATCGTATCGAGTCGCGTTTTCACCTCGCTCGCCTGCTGCCAGCGTTTCTCCGGCGCGTTCTCCAAGGCGCGCAACACCACCTCGTCCAGCCGCACATCGATGCGCACCTGACGCGATGGCGAGGCGAAGGGCGCTTCCGGCCGCCGCCCCGTGAGCATCTCATAAAACACCGCGCCCAGCGCGTAAATGTCGGCCCGGTGGTCGACCCGCTCCGGATTCGTTCGCTGCTCCGGCGCCATGTAGCCCGGCGTCCCCATCACCACGTCCGCTTCCTC
>CAMLNJ010000433.1 GCA_946481225.1 uncultured Verrucomicrobiota bacterium
AGCGTGGTCCAGGTCTTGCCGTCGGAGCCGGCGAGGAATTCGCAGCGGTCGCGGCGGTTGATGATCTTGAGGAAGAGGCGCTCGCCGCGCGGCGCGGGCTGGCTGGTCGTCCGCTTGGCGTGGTGATGGAGGGCGAGCTTTTCGCCGTCCGAGGAGATGCCGGCGAAGGCTTTTTCGTTGTAGAAGAGAACGAGCCCGCCGATGCCGCCGGCGGGGACGGCGACCTCGACCTGGACCTCGTAGGCGGCGTCGGTCGCGGTGACGAGGAGGAGTCGTCCGTCGTTCGGGCCGGAACCCTTGGCGTCGAGGACGAGCGCGCCGTCTTTCACGGCGACGCCGGCGTAGTCGCGCCACGTGGTCCATTGCAGGCCGAGCGTCGGGGCGGAGAAGTCGTCGGAGGGGGCGAGGGTGCCCGAGAGGTCGCCGCCGCCGGCCGGGAGCGGGTGGGGGACGCGGGCGAGGGTCGGCCAGCCGTCGTCGGTCCACGCGACGGGGTCGAGCAGGGTCTGTCTGCCGAGCGGGTAGCGGTCTTTTTCGTAGGCGTGGTAGACGATCCACCAGTTGCCGTTCACGTCGTCGACCATGGTGCCGTGCCCTTTCGACCACCAGCGCTCGGCGGCGTCGTAGGTGTGGACGAGCGGGTTGTGCGGGGAGTTTTCCCAGGGGCCGTGGATGCTTTTGGCCCGCGCGACGACGACCATGTGGCTCGTTGCGGGGCCGGCGGTGCCGCCCTCGGCGGAGACCGTGTAGAAATACTCGCCGCGGCGGAAGATCTTGGGCGACTCGAGATACATGCCCTCGGTGTCCCAGTCGGCGGGGTATTCCCAGCCGGCGTAGACGTCCTCGAGTTTTCCGGCGACGGAGAGGCCGTCGTCGGAGAGGGGAACGCGGCCGCCGGCGGAGACGAAGAGGTAGCGTTTGCCGTCCTCGCCCACGGCGTGGCCGGGATCGATGCGGCCGACCTCGAGGCGGATGGGCTTGCTCCAGGGGCCGCGGATGTCGTCGGCGACGAGGACCCAGTTTTTGCCGGCGGCGGGGAAGTAGAGGTAGTATTTTCCGCCGACCTTCACGAGGTCGGGGGCCATGGCGGAGCCGACGACGTCGGTCATGGCGCGCGTGACGGGACTCCAGTTGACGAGGTCCTTCGAGTGCCAGATGAGGAAGCCCGGGGTGTAGTAGAAGGGCGAGTGCGTGAGGTAGTAGTCGTCGCCGTCGCGCAGGATGGACGGATCCGGGTAATCGCCCGGCAGAATGACGCGCGGCCAGCCGGGGGCGTGGACGGCGAGCGGGGGAACGGGTTTCGCGGCCGCTTGGGCGGCGGCGGGCTGGGTGGCGGAGGAGAGCGCGGGAGTGAACACGAGGAGGAGGGCGAGAGGGACGAGCGACTTGAGCATGGTGCTTGGGCGGTGGCGGGATCGGGCGTGCGAACGGGGGGCGTCAGGGACGCACGATCCATTCGAAAAGAGACGGGGTGGCGGCGCCGGGGGCGGCGCGGAAGGAGAGCCGCAGGTGGCGGGCGCGGGCGGGGCGCTCGATGACGACGGGCGAGCCGGAGGCGGGCGCGGCGGAGTGGTCGGCGAGCGCGGTCCAGCGGACGCCGTCGACGGAGGATTCGAGCACGAAGGCGTAGGGCTTCCAGGCGTATTCGAAGCGGAGCTCCTGGGCTCCGACGCTTCGCTCGCGACCGAGGTCGAGTCGGAGCCACGCGGCGGGATCGTCGGGCGCGGCGGCCCAGCGGGTGGCGTAGTTGTAGTCGAGGACGCGGGCGGGGCCGGTGAGGGCGTCCTTCTGACTGGAGGCGGTGGCGACGGCGTCGGCGGCGAGGTTGACGCGGCCGGCGTCGCGACCTTGGACCCAGGCGGGGCCGGCGTGGGTGGGGACGACGGCTTCGACGCGGCCGTCGGCGGTGAAATGGATCTCGTCGACGCAGAGCTGGCGGCCGATGAAGGTCGGGTCGAAGGGGATGCTGTGGCGGTGATAGAAGATGTAATCGCGGCCCTCGTGCTCGAAGACGGCGTGGTGGCCGGGGCTGAGGATGTTGTTGGCCAAGTCGGTGGCGAGGACGGGGGAGTTGGCGCCGTCGACGAAGGGGCCGAAGGGGGTGTCGCCGACGGCGTATTCGACGGCATAGGACGTCTCGATGGTTATGCCGGTCGAGTTCATGAGGAAGTAGCGGCCGTGGCGCTTTATCATGAAGGGAGCCTCGAAATAGCGGGCGGGCGTGACGTCACGGACCTCGCCGTCGAAGGTGACCATGTCGGGCCGGAGTTTCACGGCCCAGCAGCGGCCGTTGATCCAGTTCCACCCGGAGCCCCAGTAGAGGTAGGCCTGGCCGTCGTCGTCGAGGAAGACCTCGGCGTCGATCATGTGGAAGCCGGGGCGGAAATCGGAGGGGATGAGCGGACGGTCGCCGAGGGCGTTGCGCCAGGGGCCGAGCGGGTGCTCCGCGACGCCGGCCCAGACCTCGTTGCCGACGGAGACATACATGTGGAATTTGCCATCGCGGCCTCGGACGACGGAGGGAGCCCAGACATTGGCGGTCTTGGAGGTGGGGCTGGTGCAGGCGGCCTTGGTCGGCCAGTTCAGCGAGCGAAAAGTCCAGTTTTTGAAGTCGGTGGATTCCCAGCAGCCGAGGGTCTCGTCGCCAAAGGGGTCGAGCGTGGCGTAGAGGTAGATCTTGCCGCCGTCCTCCAGGAGCGAGGGATCGGCGTAGTAGCCGGGGAGGATGGGATTGCCCGAACGTAGCGCGTGGCCGGGGAGGGCGGCGGCATCGGGCGCGGCGGCGGCGGTCAGCCCGGGGGAGGGGATCGAGGGAGCGAGCACGGGGAGAGGGACGAGCGGGGCTGATGGCTTGAGAGGTAGGGCGCGACCGCCGGGCGCGCCGTGTCGGGGGATTCGGGTTTCGAGGGAACGCGCGGCGGGCCCGGCGGTCCCGCCCTACCTTCGGATTAGTAAACGCGGAATTCCCAGAGGCCGGGCGTGCCCTGCAGGAAGGTGACGCGGAGGTAGCGGGCGCGGCCGATTTTCTCGTCGGTATGCGGAGACTGGATACGGAGGTCCTCGTGGCCGCCGACGGCCTTCCACTTCTGGCCGTCGGTCGAGGATTCGAGGCGGTAGGCGTGACCGACGGTGGGCTTGACGAAATAGAGTTCGGCGCGGGCGACGCGGCGGGTCTTGCCGAGGTCGATCTGATACCAGGCGCGGGAGTCCGTTTCGCCGGCCATCCAGCGGCTGCCGTTGGAGTCGTCCAAGGCGTTGGCGGGGGAGAAGGTCTCGATGCGGTTGAGGGTGGGGTCGGCGGCCGGCGGGATGCGGAGCTCGGGCCGGGTGGAGGAGGCGGTGGCCTGCGCGCCGAGGGCGAGGTTGGGCTTGTCGTAGGCGGGGTCGGGGCGGAGGGCGCCGACGCCCTTGGCCGAGAGCTGGATGGGCTGGATGGTGCCGTCGGCGTTGAAGTGCATTTCCGCGGCCATGATCTGGCGGTTGGTGCTGGAGCGGCCGTATTCGAGGTGGACGAAGAACCAGCGGGGCGAGCCCTGGGGGTTGAAGAAGCAGCCGTGGCCGGGGCCGTAGATGCCCTGCGCTTTGTCGGTGGTGGCGATGATGTCCTGCGCGGGCGATTCCCACGGGCCCATGACCGACTTGCGGCTCAGCATGTCGGCGTATTGGTAGGCCTCGCTGCCGCCGAGGGTGTAGAGGTAGTAGTAGAT
>CAMLNJ010000434.1 GCA_946481225.1 uncultured Verrucomicrobiota bacterium
TCGGCGTGGGTGCCTTTATCCGATACACGCCGCGCGGCGTCGAATCCTTCGGAATACATCGGAGATATATGCGGGATTTTGGTTCTCGGCGGGGCGGGTGCGATGGGGCTCACCGTAAGTTCACGGGAGCAACGAGCACCGCTCCGGCGCGGCGCGCCCGGCGGTCGCGCCCTACCTACTGAGGCAACTATTCAATCAAGGGCGTGGCGCGAGGGCCGGGGTGCCGGGAGTGCCGAACTCGAAGACGGCCGGCTGTCCATCTCTGACTTCGTAGCGCGAGCGGAGCCGGACGGCGCCGCCGGGCAGGGGATCGAGCGCGAAGGGTTCTTCGTTTTCGGCCCACGGGTCCGCGGGCGGCGACGCGGAGGCGGCACCGCTTTCGTTCAGGCGATGTTGGATGGCGGCTTGGAGCATCGTGGCGTGGAGGCGCGCGCCTTCCTGGCCGCGCAGGAAGTTGCCTACGGTCGGGGTGAGGGCGTTCAACTCGGGGTCGTCGGGCTGGGGCGGGGGCGGCGACGCGGAGGCATCGGCCGAGCGGGCGGAGGCAAAGGCGTTTTCGTAGTAGGCGTCGTTGGCCGCGAGGAGATCGGACAGGTAGCCCTCGATGCCTCCGGGGTGGGCTCGAACTTTCGCCAGCCATTCGGTGCGACGTTTTTCCGCGTCGGGTTTGTCGCGGAAGAGCCCGAACATCCCTTCCAATGATTTTAGGGCATCGGCCGCTGGCGCGAAGCCGATCTCGGTGATCGTTTTCGTCTCGAGGTGGATCAACGCTTGGCGACGGCCCCGCTGGATGATCGCCTCGCGTCGCTCAAAATCGATCCGCTCGAGCCGGATGTCGTGCGCGGGATGTCGCGAGGAAAGGGAGAAGCTTTCCTTCGTCGCGGCGTTTTCCAGACATACCGCGATTTCTCCGTCTCCGTGGTCGATGAGTCCGCTGAGGCGGAGATCGCGGGTGAAGGAGGTGGTCGTGCCGGCATTGGGGCCGGCCGAGCTCTCGCCAAGCAACTCTCGGAGGGCGGGGCGCAGTTGGGTTTCGATGAGATAGGCGAGGCTGACGTCGCGTTCGTTTTCGAGGGCGCGGCGCGGATCGGGGATGGGCATGAGCCCGTTCCAGGCCTGCGAGAGGGCGCGAAGCGAGTCTGCGTCGAATTCGCCGAGGCGGCGGGAGACTGCCGGTGAGTTGTTGGATGAGAAACAAACCTTGGCGCTGCTGGCGCGACATCTGGGCGACGGCGGCGTAGATCGGGATGGCCTCGGCGGCGGGGAGGCCGTCGGCGCTTTTCAGTGCGATGGCGGAGAGGCGTTTGAGCGGGCCGATTTCGGGCAGGATTCCGGAAAAGAGGGCTTCGGGCGCTTTCGGGTCGGGCTGGAGCGGCCAGTCGGAGGCGCCGACGGCGGGCGCGGTGGCGGCGCGGACGAGCGCGGCGGTGAGTTCGCGGGCATGGGCTTGCTGGTCCGGGCTGAGCGTGCCGGACGCGGTCTCAATCGGCGCGGTGGGGAAATAGGCGTCGAGAGCGGATTGGGTCTCGGGCGAAGCGGACAGCAGGCTGTGCAGGACGGGGAGGTAGGGATTGGTCTCGGGAATGTGGCTGAGATAGAATTCGGCTGGAAAGCGCGCGGGGGCGGGGGGAGCGGTGTCGGCCGCGGCGGGGGCTGCTGTGGTTGCCACGAGGATGAGAATGGCGATCGCCGCCGCGCGCGCGGGTTTGGCGATCGAAGGAAGGAAGGTGGCGGGCTTTCTCATCGCAGAGTCAGACAAAGTCGGGTGAAGAAACTCACGACGCCGGCGCCAGTCCGCCTGACGCGCAGTGGGCGCTTGCGCTTTATCCAAGAGCGCGGTCGGATTGATAAAACCCCATGAGAAATCGCTCTTTGCGGAGATGTTTTTGCGCTTCGTCGTTGCTTTTGGCGTTCACGCTTGCGTGCGTCGCTCCGCTATCGGGCGCGGAATCGGTGTATCCGTTCGCCTCGGCGGCCGAAGGTTGGCGGAAGGCGGATTCGCCTCACCTCACCGCGGTGGCGGAGGCGGTGCGGACCTTGCTCGTCTCGGGCGACGCGGAGGCTTTCGCGTCGGCGCTCACGCCCACCGAGGCAGATCAGCGCGCGGTCCTTCGCGAGAACAACCGGGCCGGGATCGCCTTGGGCGATCCTTTGCCGGAGTCGTGGGCCAAGGGGCGGGCGCGGGACCATGCACAACTGCTCGGCGGCGCCCGCCATCTGCTCGCTCGGGCGGCGGAGCGCGGCGTGGATTTTTCCCGCGTCGAGCTGAGCGCGCGCGTGCAACCGATTCTCGGACGCTCGGGAACCGGACTCCAGATGCTGGCGGAGAACGAGTTTATCGAAACCGCGAATGTGCTCGTGGTCACGCTCACGGCCGTGGCGCGCGATGGAGACGCGGAGGCGAAGCGTTTCGAGGGCGACTATGGCGTGGCGCTCGACGAGATCGTCCCCTATCCGGCCGGCCTGCGCTGCGAAGGCGGCGTGCGTTGGCTGGCCATGCCCCAGCAAGTCATGGACGAAGCGCTGCGAGTGGAGGTGCTTATCTTGAGCAAAGCCGCGGAGCGTTATGGCAACGGCGGCCTGAGTGCGGCGGAAGATCCGGCGTTGGGCAAGCTGGGCGAACTGCTTGCGCGGGCGCTGCGGGAGCGCGATCCGGCGGTTTTGCAGGCGGATCATGACGCGATGTTCGACGCCATCTGGGCGCTGGCGAAGCGGAAAGCGCCTCCGGGGGCCTTGCCGCCGGAGGAGGAGGCGAGAAAGATGTGGCGAGCGGAGGGCGAGACGGAGACGGCTTCGTTGCAGGAGTGGTTGGCCGTCTCGGAGCGTCGGAAAATCGATTTTAGCCAGGCGGATGTGCGCGTGGCGGAGGCTCGTTTTGGGCGCCTGATCGCGCGAGGCGGTCCGGGCGAGCTGGATGGACTGGAGGGACGTGAACTTCGGGTGGTCTTGCGCGTCTCGCCCCGGGCGGATGCGCCTGCCGGCGCGGTGACGGCCGGCGACTATGTTTTGGCGGCGACCGAAGCCACGCGGATGAACGGGCGGTGGTCGGGGCTGCGGGACCTGCGCTGGGAGTCGTTGCCGGAGGGCGTGACAGATGGGGCGACCAAGGCGGCGATGGAGTTTGAAAACCACGTCCTCACGACCGGCACCTTGCCGGTGGGCATGGCGGCGCCGGACTTCGGCTTCGTGCGCATCGTCGACGGCGGCGCGGGCAAGTTCGCCGACTTGCGCGGGAAGATCGTGATCCTGGATTTTTGGGCGACCGACTGCGGACCTTGTCAGCCGGCGATGGCGGAAATGCAGACCTATGCGGCGAAGCATCCCGCCTGGGGTGATCGCGTGGCGGTCGTCTCGTTGAGCATCGACGACAAGCTGGAGGAGGCGAAGACGCACCTGGAACGAAAGGGCTGGATGCAATCGCTCAACCTTTGGGCCGGCGAAGGCGGATGGAAATCCGCCGCGGCTCAGGCCTATCGCGTGCGCGGCATCCCGACGAGCTACGTGATCGATGCGAACGGGGTGATCGTCGCGGCGGGGCATCCGGCCGGCCTCGGCGCGCCCGAGGTGGTGGATCGTCTCCTGGGCGGGAAGTGAGCCCGCCGCTCAGGGCGCCGGAGCGGCGAGGAGGGCGGCGGCTTGGGCGGGGCTGAGGGCGTCGTGGCTTTCCAGCCAGGCCTTGGCGGCGGCGGGATCTTTCGAGAGC
>CAMLNJ010000435.1 GCA_946481225.1 uncultured Verrucomicrobiota bacterium
GAGGAACGCGCCGCCACCAAGGCCACCGGCAAAAACTGGCTCTTCTTCGGCGACCAAAAAGCCTCCACCGACTTCCTCTACCGCGAGGAACTCGAAACCCTCAAATCCACCGGCGTCCTCACCCGCCTCGATGTCGCCTTCAGCCGCGACCAAAAGGAGAAGATCTACGTCCAGAACCGCATGCTCGAAGCCGCCGCCGAACTCTACGCGTGGCTTGAGCAGGGCGCATCCTTTTACGTCTGCGGCGACGCCTCCCGCATGGCCAAGGACGTCGACGCCGCCCTCCACCAGGTGATCGAAAAAGCCGGCAACAAGACCGCCGCCGAAGCCGCCGCCTACGTCCAGTCCCTCAAAACCGCCAAACGCTACCAGCGCGACGTCTACTAAAGTAGCCCGAGCTTCCAGCTCGGAGGCCTGCCTCCACCTCACTCATCCCAATAGGTCCTATCAGTCCCATCCGTCCCATAGGACCTATCCAGCCGATGCCCACCCTCGCCTCAGCGCCCACTCCCTCCCGGCCGACCGCGTCGCCGTCCACCGGCTCTCTCGACTCCTACCTCGCCGAGCTCCTCGCCGAGCAGCAGAAGCTCCAGACTCCGGTCACCCGCGCCGCCGCCGCGCACTCGCTCCAGCCTTCCGCCTGGCGCGCCGAGCGTTTCCGCGAACTCATCCCGCTGTCCAAACCCGCCGCCGGCGAGCAATACGCCTTCGAGGTCGACCTCGATTCCTGCTCCGGCTGCAAGGCCTGCGTCTCCGGCTGCCACTCCCTCAACGGCCTCGACGAAGAAGAAACGTGGCGCGACATCGGCGTCGTCTACGGCCTCGCCGCCCTCGCCGCCCCCGTCCGCGAAGACACCCCGCCTCCCCGCGAAGCGCATCCCTTCCAGCAGACCATCACCACCGCCTGCCACCACTGCGCCGATCCCGGCTGCCTCAACGGCTGCCCCGTCCTCGCCTACGAAAAAGATCCCGTCACCGGCATCGTCCGCCACCTCGACGACCAGTGCATCGGCTGCAGCTATTGCGTCCTCAAGTGCCCCTACGACGTCCCGAAATATAACGAACGCCTCGGCATCGTCCGCAAGTGCGACATGTGCCACGGCCGCCTCGCCGACGGCGAGGCCCCCGCCTGCGTCCAGTCCTGCCCCACCCAGGCCATCCGCATCGTCACCGTCTCCACCGACGTAAAACCCGACGCCCGCGTCGCCGCCATCAGCGGCACCGACTCCGCCTACACCCGCCCCTCCACCCGCTACGTCTCCAAAAAGCCGATACCCGAGGTTCTCCGCGCCGCAGACGCCGATACCCTCCGCCCCCAGCACGCCCACCTCGCCCTCGTCGGCATCCTCGGCCTCAGCCAGCTCTCGCTCGGCCTCCTCGTATCCTCCACGCTTCCCTCCGCCCGGCACGCGCCGCTTCTCGCCGCCGCCTCCGCGGCGCTCTTCGCCGCCGGCCTCGCCGCCAGCGTCTTCCACCTCGGCCAGCCCCTCCGCGCCTGGCGCGTCTTCCTCGGCCTGCGCAAGTCCTGGCTCTCCCGCGAAGCCGTCCTCCTTGGCGCCGCCTTCCCGCTCGTCGTCCTCGTCGCGCTTCTCCCTTGGGTGCCCGCGCTCCTCGCGCATCTGCCGCCGCTCCCCGGCTTCGCCACCACCGCGCTCGATCTCCTCACGGCCAACGCGAAACTCATCGCCCTCGCCGCCATCGCGACCACCGCGGCAGGCGTCTTCAGCTCGGCGATGATCTACATCGACACCCGCCGCCGCTTCTGGCGCCCCGCCTACACCTTTGGTCGCATGGGCGGCACCGTCGCCGTCTCCGCCCTCGCCTTCGTCTCCGCCCCGCTTGCCGCCGCCGCCCTCGTCGCCAAGCTCGCCCTCGAGTCGCTCAGCCTCTTCGGCAACTCCCACCCCGCCCGCCTCCAGCGCGGCCCGCTCTTCGGCCACCTTGTCGCCCGCTTCGCCACCGCCGCCTTCGCCATTCTCCTCTTCGCCCTCGGCGAACCGCTCTTCGCGTTCACCTTCTTCGCCCTCGGCGAACTCCTCGAACGCGCCCTCTACTTCCGCGCCGTCGATTCACCCAAGATGCCCGGCCTCTCCGCCTCCGCGCCGAGTTGCCCGGTCCATTAACCCAAACACCTTTCGGCCACCATGCCCACGCCCGCCCTCGATCCCTCGCTCCTCGCCATCCGCGCCCACGAGGGCCCGATGACCACCGAGCTCGTGCGCAACCCCGCCGCGCACGGCCTCGGCCTCCCCCAGGTCCCCTCGCGCCTCGCCCCCGCCGCCACCACCCGCTCCGTCTGCGGCTTCTGCGCCACCGGCTGCTCCCTCCACGTCCACCTCGACGACGAAGGCAAAGCGATCAACCTCTCCGCCGACCCGTCCTACCCCGTCAACCTCGGCATGGCCTGCCCGAAGGGATGGGAAGCCCTCACGCCCCTCGCCGCCTCCGACCGCGCCACCGTCCCCCTCCTCCGCGACCCGCGCACCAAACGCCTCGAACCGACGAGTTGGAACACCGCCCTCCGCGTCTTCGCCGAAAAGCTCCAGGGCATCCAGGCCGCCCACGGCCCCCATAGCATCGCCTTCCTCTCCACCGGCCAGATCCCCGTCGAGGAGATGATGTTCCTCGGCGCCCTCTTTAAATTCGGCATGGGCGCCCTCCACTGCGACTCCAACACCCGCCAGTGCATGGCCACCTCCCACGTGGCCTACAAACAGTCCTTCGGCTTCGACGCCCCGCCCTACACCTACAAGGACTTCGAGGAGAGCGACGTCCTCGTCTTCGTCGGCTCCAACCCCGCCATCGCCCACCCCATCATGTGGCAGCGGGTGATGATGAACAAAAACTCCCCCCACATCATCGTCCTCGACCCCCGCCGCACCGAGACCGCCATGGCCGCCACCTGGCACGTCAACCTCCGCCCCAAGTCCGACCTCCGCCTCCTCTACTCCGTCGCCCACGTCCTCGTCACCGAAAACCGGATACAGCGCGATTTCATCGACGCCCGCACCACCGGCTTCGACGCCTTCGCCGCCTTCCTCAAGGACTACGACCCCGACCTCGTCGCCGCCGAGTGCGGCCTCCCCGCCGACGACATCCGCCGCCTCGCCCGCATCATCGGCCGAGGAAAGGCCGTCTCCTTCTGGTGGACCATGGGCGTCAACCAGGGCCACGAATCCACCCGCACCGCGCAGGCCATCATCAACCTCGCGCTGATGACCGGCAACATCGGCCGCCCCGGCACCGGCGCCAACTCCATCACCGGCCAGTGCAACGCCATGGGCTCCCGCCTCTACGCCAACGCCACCTCCCTCGTCGGCGGACGCGACTTCAAGAACCCCGACCACCGCGCCCACGTCGCCCGCATCCTCGACATCCCCGTCGAGCGCATCCCTTCCGAATACTCGATGGCCTACGACCAGATCATCGACGGCATAGAATCCGGCAAGATCAAGGGCCTCTGGGTCATCGCCACCAACCCCGCCCACTCCTGGATCAACCAGGGCCGCTTCGCCAAGCTCCGCGAGAAACTCGATTTCCTCGTCGTGCAGGACATGTATCACAGCACCGAGACCGCGCAGATGGCCGACCTTATCCTCCCCGCCGCCGGTTGGGGCGAGAAAGACGGCGTCTTCATCAACAGCGAACGCCGCCTCGGCCTCACCCGCAAAGTCGCCCGCGCCCCCGGCCAGGCCCTCGC
>CAMLNJ010000436.1 GCA_946481225.1 uncultured Verrucomicrobiota bacterium
CCGATTTTTTGCTCGGCGCAGAAATAGTAGTAGTAGCGGTAGCCGGCGGGGGTCTTCTTCTCGATGATGCAAGGGGCCCACGCGCGGCGATCGGCCCAGGAGACGTCGGGGCCGAGGTCGAGGATCACGCCCTCGTCCTTCCAGTCCAGGAGGTTTTCGGAGGAGAAGGCGCGGAAGACGGAGCCATTCCAGTCGGTGACGCCGTCGGTGGTCGGGTAGAGGTAGAAGCGCTTGTTTTTGCGCGAATAGATGATGTCGGGATCGGCGAAGTAGCCGGGAATGACCGGATTGTTGCGCGTCTCGACGGAGACGCGCACGGCGCGGGCCGGGCCGCCGTCATCCGGGGCGAGGGCGTAGGTCACGGGGCCGGCGGAAAAGTTTTGCGGGCCGGAGGGCGAGAGGGTGTGGCCCGGCACGGGAGCGAAGCGCGGGTCGAAGGAGCGGAGATCGGCGCCGTGTTTGACGGGCACGAGAACCGCGCCGGGCGACGATTCGACGTTGATCGGTCGCGCTTCGGGAGCGGCGGGCACGAGGGCGAGCGGCAGGTAGGCCCGCTCGACGCGCTCGAATTCGTCGGCGGCGAGGGGCAAGACGGAGCCATGGCGAAACTTGAATGGGAACTTGAAACCCTGGGCGGGCTGGAACTCGCCGCTAGCGAGATCGGTCGTTGTCCAAGGCTGGTAGCCCTGCCCTTTCGAGTAGTAGTCGAGGATGAGGCCCCAGACCGCGGGCTTGCCGGGGCTGGCGGGCTCGAGCTGGTAGATCGCCGGGCCCTCGTAGCCGACGAGTTTGCCGAGGGTGAAGCCGGTGACGTCGGTCCAAGGGCCGGAGAGGCGCGGCGATGTCTCCATGGTGACGGCCTTGTAGGTCTCGTCCTTGGTGAAGCGGTAGTAGGCGTCGCCGTCGTGGACGATGGTGGTGTCGATGACGTGGTTGGGTTCCTCGATGTAGATGAAAGGCTCGCCGAAGGTGACGAAGTCCTTGGTGCGGGCGGCCCAGATGCGTTGTTTGGCGAAGTTGTCGCGCTTGGTCGTGGAGGCCCAGAAGACGAGGTAGTCGCCGCTTTCCTCGTCGTAGATCGCCTCCGGCGCCCAGGTGCAGCCGGCGTCGTCCGGCGCGACTTTGACGAGGCGCGGAGCCGACCAGGTCACGAGATCGGCCGATTCCCAGACCAGGATGGAGCGGCTGCCCTCGCGCACGGCGCGCCCCCAGTTGCGGAGCTGGTGCATCGAGAGATCGGTGGCGATGAGGAAGAATTTTTTCCCGTCGTGCGAACGCAGCAGATAGGGATCGCGCGCGCCCTTCTCGCCGATGTCGGAGACGAGCACGGGGTCGCCGCCGTTGAGGGAGGTCCACTCCCGACCGTCGCGGCTGGTCGCAAAGTAGATCTGCTCGGAGAGCTCGTTTGGCCGACCGCCAAAGGTGGCGAAGAGGTAGCCGCCCGGAGCCGCGAAAAGCGGGGCGACCAAGAGCGGAAGGTTCAGGAAAGCGCGGACGGTTCGGAGTAGTCGCATGGGAGTGGTTCCGGCGGGGCTTTGAAAACGCCCGATGGAGGGCGCTTATCGGAGGGAGCGCGCGGGGGATCCGCCCGAAGGGCGCCTTTTCGTATCCGTATCCTGATACACCCGAAACTCCCACAGGCCGGGTTCTCCCTTGAGAATCGTGAGACGCAGGTGGCGAACGCGCGCCCGCTTGAGGTCCACATGGGGAGAGCGAAGCGCGAGGTCGGCGTGGCCGCCGTAGGGGGACCAGGTCTTTCCGTCGAGGGACGATTCCAGTTTGTAGGCGTGGCCGGCGGCGGGCTTCACGAAATACGCCTCGGTGCCGAGGATGTCGCGCGCGTCGCCGAGGTCGATCTGCCACCAAGGCGTGGCGTCGCCGGCGGCGGCCATCCAGCGGCTGCCGTTGGAGTCGTCGGTGGCGAGATCGGGCGCGAAAGTCTCGACGCGGCCGGGCGAAGGCGGCGTGAACTTGATATTCCAATTCGGGCGGACCGAGGACGCCGTGGCGACGCCTCCCTGCGCCAGATTCGGGCTGCGCGCGGGAACTTTTCGGATCGCGCCGACCCCTTGGCTGGTCAGGGTGATCGGCTTGATCGTGCCGTCCTCGTTGAAGGACATTTTCTGAGCGAAGATCTGGCGGTTGGTGCTGCCGCGTCCGAACTCGAGATGAATGAAATACCAGTCGTCGGTGCCGTTTGGGTTCACGAAACAGCCGTGGCCGGGACCATAGATGCCGACGGAGGGATCGGTTTGCGCGATGAGTTTTTCCGCGGGGATGGTCCACGGGCCGGTCGGCGATTTGGGGCTCGTCAGGTAAGCGTAGGAATAATTCTCACCTCCGCCGAGGGTGTAGAGGTAGTAGTAGACGCCCTTGCGTTTGAAAACCCAGGGGCCTTCGGAGTAATTGCCTTCCCCGGTGTTGATGCCGATGACGCGGCCGTCGGGGCCGGAGAGGTCGGGCTTGAGCTTCACCACGCGACGACGGGAATAATACATGTAGGCCGTGCCGTCGTCGTCGCGGAAGATTTCCGCGTCGATGGAAGACTTTTGTTCGATGGGAAACGGGCTCCAGCCCGAGCCGGGGAAAATGTCCTTGCCGTCGAGCGTGCGGAACGGGCCGGTGAGCTTGTCGGACACGGTGGCGGTGATCAGCCCGTCCAAGGTGGGGAAGAGATAGTAGCGCCCCTCGTGCTTGAACGGCGCGCTGGGCGCCCAGTATTTGGCGTTGAAGTTGTCGGGGTAGATCGAGCCCTCGAAGCTCCAGTTGACGAAGTCGCGCGAGGTCCAGACGACCGGGGTGCCGGAGGTGGAGAGGTGTTTGCCCCACCCATCGGTCGTGGCGTAGCAGTAGAAGACGCCGTCCTCCTCGACGATGCTGGCGTCGGCCACCAGATCGGGAATGAGCGGACGCCCGAAGGGGTGCGCGGTGGGCGCGGCGAGGGATGCGCAGAAGGAGCCAAGCAAGCCGACGGCGAGAAAAGCGGGAAAACGTAATGACATGGGGAAATTCGCGGGGCGGGGTAATGCGCAGGGCCTGCCCAAGCCGCTGCTTGCTCACCATAACACGACGGACGCTTTCCCCCAATATCCCCAAATAAGGGATGCCCGCCTCCATTCATCTCGCGGGATCGCGCATACTGGGGAGATGCATGCCAAATACGGTGAAGGCCAAGGGACCGACCGCCGCTAACCGGACCGCCAAACCAGCGGGTTGATCTACAATTTAATCGCAGAACCCGGAATTCAGGCAACGGAGCAGGGAAAGCCTCGTGCGCGAGGACCGGGCTCCTGCCCCCCGCGCGGACGAACAGAACGAATGCGCTAGACTTGGAAACGGCAGTTGTAACCACGGACTCCACAGATGAGCACGGATGACGGAGACCAAGAACCGGATAAGGATCACCCGACTGGGGAGCAGATTCCACGTCTCATCTATTCAGCATCTGTCTTGATCCATGCCAATCGGGTGCAACCGTGGTCGATTTGAACTGCGTTTCTCGGCTAAGATGGAGGCGGGCACGAAGTCGCGGGGAACGCGGCTCGGACGCAGGAGAGTGAATACCAAGGCCGGCTTAGCCGGAATCGTGCAGTAGAGAGGCGGAGTAGCGGGACAAGATGGCGAGCACATTTCAGGGCCGAAAGACCAAGGAATATCCGGAGGATATTTCGCCAGGAAAGAGCCATTGAATGGTGCGGT
>CAMLNJ010000437.1 GCA_946481225.1 uncultured Verrucomicrobiota bacterium
CAGGACCTCTACGCGCAGAACCACGCGCCGGGAGCCTATCATTGGGAGTGGGACGCCACCAAGGGCAGCAGCGTGCCCGACGCGGCCTACATGGAGAAGTTTTTCAAGCGCACCCTCCAGCTCTGGGACGACTACCAGCCCGACCAGATCTATTTCGACGACACCGTGCTGCCCTTCCACGGGGCGACCGACGAGGTCGGGCTCAAGCTGGCCGCGCATTTCTACAACACCCGCCTCGACAAGAAGGGCCGCACCCAGGCCGTCATGAACGGCAAATGGCTCTCCGAAACCCAGCGCCGCGCGCTCGTCTATGACATCGAGCGCGGCAAGGCCCATGACATCCTGCCCCAGCCCTGGCAGACCGACACCTGCATCGGCTCGTGGCACTACGACCGCGGCGTGTATGAACGCAAGCACTACAAGCCCGCCGCGTCCGTCGTGCGGATGCTGGCCGACATCGTCAGCAAGAACGGCAATCTCATGCTCAGCGTGCCGCTGCGCCGCGACGGCCAGCCCGACGAATTGGAGATCGAGATCGTCAAGGAGATCGGCGCCTGGCTGAAGGTGAACGGCGAGGCGATCTACGCCACCCGCCCGTGGAAAATCTACGGCGAGGGCCCCTCCACCCGGGCGGCCGAGAAGGGACAGTTCGACGGGCAGAAGGACGTCTCCGACAAGCCCTTTACGTCCGAGGACATCCGCTTCACGCAGTCGAAGGACGGCAAAGCGCTTTACGCCATCGTGCTCGAGCTCCCGCGGGACGGCAAAGTCACGATCAAATCCCTCGCCTCGGATTCGCCTCATTGGCCCGGAAAGATCGGCCGCGTCGAACTCGTCGGCGGCGGCAAACTCAAGTTCACGCGCGACGCCGCCGGCCTGCACGTCGCCTTGCCGGAGAAATTCGACGGCAAGACCGCCCTCGCGCTGAAGGTGCGGCCCTGATTCCCGCCGAGCTGAAAAGCGCATGATCGCACGACGGCCTCCCGGGCCCGATTTCGATCCCTCCATTCACGCCCGACCCTACGTCTAAGCATGAAAATCCCTCTTCCCCTTCTGGTCGGAGCAGCGGCCGCGCTCGCCCCCGTTTCCCTCCATGCCGCCGAGTCGTCAACGCCGGCCCCCGCCGCACCGGCCTCGCCGCTGACGCTCTGGTATCGCCAGCCCGCGACGCAGTGGGTGGAGGCCTTGCCGCTCGGCAACGGACGTCTCGGCGCGATGGTCTTTGGCGGCGTCGTGACCGAGCAGCTCCAGCTCAACGAGGGCACGCTCTGGGCCGGAGGCCCTTACAACCCGGTCAATCCCCAGGCGAAGGACGCGTTGCCCGAGGTTCGCCGGCTCCTCTTCGAGGAGAAATTCGACGAGGCAAAAAAGCTGGTGAACGAAAAACTCATCGGCACGCCGAAGGGTCAGATGCAGTATCAGACCGTCGGCGACTTGCAGCTCACCTTCCCGGCCGCGACCACCCCCGCCGAGAACTACCGCCGCGAGCTGAATCTCGACACGGCGACGGCCACCGTGAGCTACACGAGCGACGGCGTGAACCACACGCGCGAGGTCTTCGCGAACGCGCCCGACAACGTCATCGTCGTGCGCCTCACCGCCGACAAACCGGGCAGCATCTCCTTCTCGGCGGGCATGAAGACTCCGCTATGGGGCTCGTCCGTGTGGACCGATGGACCCGACACGCTGGTGATGGGCGGCAAGGGCACCGGTTCGAACGACGTGGACGGCGTCATCCGCTATCAGGCCCGCGTCAAGGTCGTCGCCACCGGCGGCAAGGTCGCGTCCGCGCGGGAAAGCATCTCCGTCGAAAAGGCCGACTCCGTCACGCTCCTCATCACCGCGGCCACCAGCTATAAAAATTTCCAAGACGCCGGTGGCGATCCCGAGGCGATCGCGAAGGATGTCCTGGCCGCCGCCTCGAAAAAGTCCGTCGACGCCCTTCGCTCCGAACATCTCCGGGACTACCGGACGCTGTTCCGCCGCGTGGAGCTGGACCTCGGGCGGAGCGACGCGATGAAACTGCCGACCGACGAGCGCATCCGGCATTTCGCCGAGGGCGGGGATCCGCAGCTCGCGGCGCTTTATTACCAGTTCGGCCGCTACCTGCTCATCAGCTCGTCGCGACCCGGCGGCCAGCCCGCCAACCTCCAAGGCATCTGGAACGACAGCCTGTTCCCGCCTTGGCAGAGCAAATACACGATCAACATCAACACCGAGATGAACTACTGGCCGGCCGAGTCCGGCGCTCTCGCGGAGTGCGTCGAGCCGCTCATTGCGATGGTGGAGGACCTCACCGTGACCGGCGCGCGCACCGCGCGGGAGATGTATGGCGCACGCGGCTGGGTGGTGCATCACAATACCGACATCTGGCGCGCCAGCGCGCCGATCGACGGCGCGGACTACGGCATGTGGCCCTCCGGCGGCGCCTGGCTCTGCCTGCATCTCTGGGACCGCTACGAGTTCAGCGGCGACCCGCAGGTATTGAAGCGCATCTACCCGATCATGAAGGGCTCGACCGAGTTCTTTCTCGACACCTTGCAGGAGCATCCGACCGCCAAATGGCTCGTGACCAATCCATCGAGTTCGCCGGAGATCTCGCATCGGCGGGGTCCTCTCTGCGTCGGTCCCACGATGGACAACCAGATTTTGCGCGACCTCTTCGCCCACACGATTCAAGCGTCGAAGCTACTCGGCGTGGACTCGGATTTCCGCAAGCAACTCGAGATCGCGCGCGCGCGCCTGGCGCCCAATCAAATCGGCAAGGCCGGCCAGTTGCAGGAGTGGCTCGATGATTGGGACCTCGAGATCTACGACCAGCAGCATCGCCACGTGTCCCATCTCTACGGTCTCTATCCGGGCCGAGACATCACCCTACGTCATACGCCGGAGTTGGCGGCGGCGGCGAAAAATTCCCTCGAACGGCGCGGCGACAAAGCCACCGGCTGGGCGACCGCCTGGCGCATCTGCCTGTGGACGCACCTCGGCGACGGCGACCACGCGTTGGATGTGCTGAAGATGCTCATCAGCCCCGGGCTCACCTATCCGAACATGTTCGACGCGCATCCGCCCTTCCAGATCGACGGCAATTTCGGCGGCGCGGCGGGCATCGCCGAGATGTTGCTCCAGTCGCGCGTCGGCGAGATCGAGCTGCTTCCGGCTCTGCCGAAAGCCTGGCCGACGGGCTCGGTGCGCGGCTTGCGAGCGCGTGGCGGCTTGACGGTGGACATCGAGTGGCGCGACGGGCGGCTGGTCGCTGCGATGATCCGCGGCGAGCCCGGACGCTCGGTGCGCGTTCTCCTCGGGGAGACCGTCGCTACGCTGACCCTGCCCGCGGGCGGGGCGCTTAAGTGGACCGGAGCGAGCGAGGCGCCATGAAACCGTTTCCCCGCAACATCCCGCCGCTCGTTTCCTTCGTCGTCATCCTATCCATGTTCCGTTCCGAACCCCTTCACGCTTCGTCCACCGATTCCGCTCTCGCGCGCCCCACGGCGGGTCTTTCCGGAACGGCCGCCGCGCCGCTCGATCCGGTCGCGCTCCGGCGCGCGGAGCTCGCGCTGGCCAAACTCACCCTTGAGGAGAAGGTCGCCCTGCTCGCCGGCAACGGGACCATGAGCATCGCCGCCCAGCCCAAGATCGGCCTCGACGACGAATTCTGGTTCAGCGACGGCCCGCACACCGTCCGTCCGGAGCT
>CAMLNJ010000438.1 GCA_946481225.1 uncultured Verrucomicrobiota bacterium
GGGTGAGGTCCTATCCGGTTCTAAATCTCTGTTATCCGTGCTCATCTGTGGAATCGGTGGTTACAACTGCGATTTCCAGGATGACAGGCGCCCCGGGCTCACGCGACGGATGCGGCGACGGTGGAGCGCATCCGCAAGCTCGGCCTATCCGGCGAAAGCGCGTCAGATCTCGTAATCCGCGACATGTTCGGTCGCGGGCCCCGAGTCGGCGCGCGCTTGCTCCTCCAGGTGCTGGCGGTCGTAGAAAATGCGCACGTCGGCCTTGCCCTTCGCGCCGTCGGCGGCGAGCAGACGCTTCGCGCGCTGAAGCGCGCGCTTCGTGCTCATCGTGAGGTTGGCCTCGGCGGGAAAGATGTTTTCGGGGCCGATCACCGCCCAGGCGCCGCTGCGGCGCAGCACCCGCTCGACGTCGGGATTGATGCCGCTCACCAGCAGATGGCGGCCCTTCTTTTGCAACGCCTCGTTTAGCTGAAGCAGCGACATCACGGAGGTGGCGTCGAGATGCCGCGCGTTTTTCATGCGAAGGATGACCACGCGGATGTCCTCCGCCTCGGCTCGCAGCCGGACCTCCTCCTGAAAGAGGTCGGCCGCGCCGAAGAACAGCTCCCCTTCGACGTGCACGATCGAGATGGTGGAATCGGAGGCGCGAGCCGCCGCGGAATCGAGCTGGGAGAGCTGCCCTTGGTCGTTGAAGCCGTATTCCACGAGCGACGGCGCGCTCGCTTTCTTCAGGAAAAGCATGAGCGAAAGCCCGAGGCCGACGTAGATCGCGGCGTCGAGCTTGAAGAGGAAGGCCGCGAGCATCGTGGCCACGAGCACCGTCGCGTCGGAGCGGGTCGAGCGCCACGCGATGCGCAGCTGCTCGCGATTGATCATCTTTATCCCGATGCGGATCAGGTGCGCGGCGAGCGCCGGGATAGGCAGGTAGTTGATGAGCGGCGCGACGAAGAACAGGGCGCCCAAAACCATCAGACTGCTGGAGATCGCAGAAATCTGCGTGCGTGCGCCGCTCTGGTGATTCGACGCGGATCGAGCGAAGGAGGCCGAACCGGGCATCGAACCGAACGCGCTGCAACCGAGATTGGCCACGCCCATGGCCATAAGCTCCTGATTGGCGTTGAAAGTCTGGCCGGAACGGGCCGCGAGGGTTTTGCCGATCGAGATCGCCTCGAGCATGCCGAGGATCGCGATGGCGAGCGCGGTGCTCAGCAGCGCCGGCACGGCGGCGACGCTGGCGTCGCCGAAAGGCATGCCGACGAACGAAGGCAAGGAGCCGGCCAGCTCGCCCTCGCTGGCGATCGTCCTCACCCCGAGGGTGTCGAGACCGACGAGGCGGGCGAACAGCGAGATGAACACGAGGCCGACCAACTCGACGGGAATCCAGCGCTCGATGCGTTCCAGGATGTGAAACAGCAGCAGGGTGACGACGCCGATCGCGAGCGAGTAGCCGTTGATCTCGAGCGCCGCGACGTGCTGGAAGGTTCCCTCGAGGGAGCGGACCAGATTGCCGCGCGTGGCCTCGGCGCCGACGAGATACGGCAGCTGCCCGGCCGCCAGAAGGATGCCGATGGCGGTGCCGTAACCGATGATCACCGAGCGCGAAACGAACTGCGTGAGCTTGCCGAGTTTGGCGAAACCCGCGCCGAGCTGGAAAATCCCGATCAAAAACGCGAGGACCAGGGCCAGTTCCGGCGCCGTGAGCCCGGCGGCGGGAAGCGTGGCCACCGCGCTGGCGATCAGAAGGCTGATCGAATTTGTGGGCCCGAAGACCAGGTGGTGCGAGGTGCTGAAGAGCGCGGCGAGAAAGCCGCCGACCACCACCGACATGATGACCATCTCCGGCGGCAAGCCGGCGATAAGGGCGAAACCGACCGCTTGAGGAATCGAAACCAGGGCGACGGTCGCGCCCGCCAGCAGGTCCGCGCGAAGTTTTTTCGTGGAATAGCGCCGGATTTCGCGGACCACCGGCGGAATCGGGTCCAAACGCAGGTAATCGACGGCGTCGTAGAGGACATCGCCGGCCTGGTTTAGGACGCGGGTCGCGTGATCGGTGGGCGAGGTGGCCAATGCGGGGACGCGGCCGAAGAGGCGCGGCCGGGGACGGGATTAAAGGATCGGGGACGGGGACTTCTGTCGCGGTCTCAGGCTAACCGGAACCGCGCGCGGCTCAAAGCTCCACGCCAAGTTTTTCGAGAAGGCGCTGCAAGTCGTCGTTGCCCGCGTAGGGAATGACGATCTGGCCCTTCTTGCCCTGGTGCTTCACGGCCACGCGCGCGCCGAGGTGCGAAGTGAGTCGCTTCTCGATGTTGGCGATCGCGGCGGCGTCGGCTGGATTCAGCTTTTTCGAGCCGCCTTTCGGGTCGGGCGCGCCGGGAGCGGAGGCGGTGGAGGAAAGTTTCTTCGCCTGCACGAGCGCTTCGGTGGCCCGAACGCTAAGGCCGTCCTCGATCACGCGCCGGGCGAGCAGGGCGCGCTGCGGCGCGTCCTCGACGCCGAGCAGCACCTTGGCGTGGCCGACGGAGAGCAGCCCCTTGGCGACATAGCCCTGGAGTTCGCCGTCGAGCGAGAGGAGCCGGAGGCTGTTGGCGACCGAAGCGCGCGGCTTGCCGACGCGCTCGGCGGCGGCCTCCTGCGTGAGGTCGAAGTCTCGGATGAGGCTGGCATAGCCGTAGGCCTCTTCGAGGGGATTGAGGCCCTCGCGCTGGAGATTCTCGATCAGGCCGAGCGTGGCGGACGAGGCGTCGCCGGCGGTGACGAGGCGGGCGGGAATGGTCTTGATCTTGAGGAGCTGGAAGGCGCGCCAACGGCGTTCGCCCGCGATGAGCTGATATTTGCCGTCGGGCAGCCTGCGCACCACGATGGGTTGAAGCAGACCCTCGGCGCGGATGCTGTCGGCCAGTTCCTGAAGGTGCTCGGGGGCGATCTCCTTGCGCGCCTGATAGGGGCTCGGCACCACGGTCGAGACCACCACCTCGATAAAGCCGCTGGGCGCCGCGGCGGGCGCGACGGGAGCGGCAGGCGCGGCGGGCGCCGGAGCCGGAGACGAAGCCGGAGCGGTGGGCGCGGGAGTGGCGGGCTTGGGCGCCGCGGCGGCGATGAGGCCGCCGAGACCGCGACCGAGACGGGATTTGGAGTTGGCCATTTAAAGCAGAAAGACAGGTTGACCACGGATTTCACGGATGGTCACGGAAACAATCCCGAGGGCGTGAACGGTTTCGCCGTTCTTGTCCGTGTTAATCCGTGAGATCCGCGGCTCAGATTTAAGTTTACTTGCCGCCGGGGATGAAGAGCACCTGGCCGACCTGCACCTTGGTCGGGTCGGCGATCTTGTTGGCGTTGACGATATCGGCGAGCTTCGCGCCGGTCTTCTGGGCGATCTTGGAGAGCGTGTCGCCGGGCTGAACGGTGTAGGAAACGCCCTCCTTCGGGAAGTTGTCGGAGAAGGACGCGGGCGCGGCGGCGGCGGCCGCGCGATTGCGGGACATCGCGTCGAGGGCGACGTTGGTCTGCTTCGCGAGGCTCTCCATCTGCGTGGCGACGACGGCGAGCACCTCGGATTTGGTCTGCGCGCTGGCGGTCTTGATATCGCGGGAGAGGTCGGCGATCGCGGTGTTGAGCTGCGAGAGCGTGGCGGCGTTTTGCTGGTTGCCGGCGGCGGCGCGGGCGAGTTCGCCGTTCTCCTTCTCCAACTG
>CAMLNJ010000439.1 GCA_946481225.1 uncultured Verrucomicrobiota bacterium
CGCCGGCCCAGCGCCCTTTCTCCCTCCACTCGCAGAGCGCCAGCGATGGTCTGAACCTAGAACCGGCGATAGCCGCGACTCATCTCGAGCAACCTGCTGAACATCTGCTGATCGCGTCGGCCGCTTGACGCACCTTCCAGGTGCGCCTTCGGGCCGCCGCGATCACCATCTGCCTCACCATCTTGCCCGATCTTTCGCCGGGGCTATCGCCGGATCTAGGCTGAATTCTTTCCCAGACACACCCTGGGGTCGAATAAAGGGAGGTCCCCAAAGCCGCATCCACTCTGCGGGTGTGGCGCGCGCCCGGTATCGGGCGCGCGCAAATCAGGCGGGGGTGAACGAGGCCGCGGCATTTGGCGGTCGCGGGCGAGTGGCGCGGAATATCGTCCCCAGGTGGACAGGCGGATGGGTTTGGCTATGGTAACGTATGTTTTCGCGCCGCGATGTTTGCTCGTCGGGCGATTCGTCGCCGGATGCCGGCAAGGCCACCAAGCCCGCCGGCCGCGATGATATGCACCGCTTCCGGAGGGCGACTATGCCGCGGTGAGAATTAGTTTCCGCACCCTTCTCGTTCACCCCCGCCCACCATGACATTCCAAGACGAACTCCCCGTTCTCTACATCTCGTCCGACTGCGCCCAGTGCCGCGCGGCGGCTGCGTTTCTCCAAGAAAACGGTATCGCCTACCGCGAGAAAAATATTTCCGACGACCGGGCCGCGATGGCCGAACTGCGACGCCTGACCGCGTCCACGCCGACGCCTACGCTGGTTTGGCAGGGCGACTTGCTGACCGATTTCGACGTGGAGCAGTTGGTCGACTTCCTTCACGCCCGCAGCGTCGAGTTGGAGGACAGCTAAAGCCGGACGCCAAGTTGAGGAAAGCCGGCTATCCCGCCGGGCTGGCCCACGGGTAGGGCGGTTTCCCTTGGGGGGGCCGAAGTAGCGCTTCAATTCGTCGTGGGTCCGCCGCATCAAGGTTGCGGAAAGCATCTTCTCCACGCCGTTGGTTTGGCGCCGGCATCATAATATTTCGAGTATTAGTAGGCTGTGTCTGGTAAATAAACCGGAGCATCGCTGGCGCTCTACGAGTGAAACGAGAAAGAGCGCAGGGCCGGCGTTGCCCTCGGCGGCACGGACCTCCGGTCCGCCTCCGCCTCGGTCGCCTTGGCTGACCGCCCTTTCTCGCTCACGCTGCTCCGGTCTATTTACAAGACACAGCCTAGGCGAAGGAGAGCGAGGATCAGGCGTCGCGGCGCCTGATCCGACGGCGCAGGGGGAACCAACGGAATTCGAGGTAGGCCCAGGCGAGCAGGCATGCGTCGAGGACGAACCAAGTCCAGAAGGGCAGATAGGCGCCGCCAAACACGCCGGGGACGAGCGGGACCAAGAGCGGCACTCCGCCCGTGATCAGATCGCAGGCGAGGTGCGCGGCGTAGGCGACGATGCAGAGCCGCGCGAGAAGGCGGAGGGAACGAAACCGGGGCACGGCGACCGCGGTGAGCAGGACGAGGCCGAAGAGCGCCCAGGCGAGCAACGAATGCGAGAAGGCGTCGTGGCGCTCGTCGAGGCCGACATGCGGGCTGAGCAGGTCGGGCAGGACGCCCGCGCCGGCGACCGCCGCGGATTCACGCCACGAGGGCGCACCGTCGGGGCGCCGCGAAATCCAACGGTGCCCGAACAGGACCGGCAAGAGGGCGTGGGAAACTGGGGTCACGGGGGATGGGGAGCCCGACTTAGTTCGAGCGCGGGTCGTCGATCGCGAGGACGAGCTGGTTGATCTCGGTCTCGGAAAGCACGCCTTTGGCTCGGAGGAGGCGGACGAGGCCGAGGGTGTAGAGTTTCAGCTCCTTGTTCTCGGCTTGGAGGCGAGCGATCTCGGCGGATTGCTCCCGGTCGAGCGCCGCGTTTTCGCTCAATTCGGCGGTGGCCTTTTTAAGGTATTCGTTGAGGTCGTCGATATCCAGTTGTTGGCTGACGTTTCCCAAAAGCAGCATGCGTCCCCAGCCCATGGTGGTGTCCTTCTGTGTGATTGTTGCGGTCGCGCGGGAGGTTTCGCAGCCACCGCCCGAGGGCGCGAGGAATTTGCTCGGGCCGGGGCGGGGGAGGCAGGCCGCGAGCAAAAGGCGGAGGCGGCGATGACGGAGAGCCGCGGGGGAATTCCTGACCGAAATGTCAGGCCGCGTTCCTTGCCGCAGATGAGAAGCAAGGGGCATGTGGGAGGTGGTATTTCCCATGGCAGATATTCTTTTTCGCACCGACAGCCCCCTTCGCCGCATCGCGATGGTTTCGACCCACGGCTATGTGGCCGCCAACCCTCCGCTGGGGGCGGCGGACACGGGCGGGCAGGTCGTTTATGTGCTCGAGCTGGCCAAGAAGCTCGCGCAGCTCGGATACGAGGTGGACATCTGGACCCGCCGCTTCGAGGACCAGCCGGAGGTCGATCAGGTGTCGGAGCGGGTGCGTGTCATTCGCATGCCGTGCGGCGGGCCCGATTTCATCCCGAAGGAGTATCTTTGCGATTCGCTCGCGGAGTGGTGCGTGCGAACGCTGCGGTTCATCAGGCGCCAGGGGCTCGTCTACGAACTGATCAACAGCCACTATTGGGATGCGGGCATGGCTGGCCACACGCTCGCCGAGGCCCTGCGCGTGCCGCATCTGCACACGCCGCATTCGCTCGGTCTTTGGAAGCAGGCGCAGATGGAGCGCGACTACCCGGACGACGCGGATAAATTCGAGCGACAGTATAATTTCGCCCGCCGGATAAACGAGGAGCGCAGGCTTTACCAAAACTGCGATCTGGTCGTCGCGACCACGCCGCCGCAGCTCGATTTCATCATCCAGGACTACGGCATCCCTGCGGAAAAGGTCCGCATGATCCCGCCGGGCTACGACGACAACCGGTTCTATCCGGTGGGGGCGGCCAGTCGCGCGGCGATCCGCCGTCGGCTCGGCTTCGAGGGCAAGGTGGTGCTCGCGCTCGGCCGGCTCGCCCGCAACAAAGGCTACGATCTCCTGATCAACGCGTTTTCGCTTCTGGCGAAACGCGAGCCCGACGCGGTGCTCCACCTCGCGGTCGGCGGCGAACAACTCACGCCACGCGAAACCGCGATCCTGGATAAGCTTCGGGCGCGCGCGGCGGCCTCGCCTTATGCGGCGCGGATTCGGTTCGGCGGGTTCGTCTCCGAGTCCGACTTGCCGGACTATTACCGGGCGGCCGATTTGTTCGTGTTGTGCAGCCGTTACGAACCTTTCGGCATGACGGCGATCGAGGCGATGGCCTCGGGCACGCCGACGGTCGTCACGGTGCATGGCGGGCTTTACCGGGCGATCTCGTTCGGGCGTCACGCGCTCTACGCGGATCCTTTCGACGCGGAGGATCTGGGGATCATCATGGCGAAGGTTTTCCGCCATCCGCGGCTGAGCGAACGGCTCTCGCGCATGGGCGCGCACAAGGCGCGCAGCCTCTTCACCTGGACCGGCATCGCGCAGCAGTTGATCGCGGCGGTGGAGCACACTCCGGTCGCCGCCGTCGCGCTCGACGACAAGGAGTGGGACGAACCCTGGGTCGACGGCGACTGAACGGAGCCTTCCCGCCGAACGAGAGCGAGCACTCGTCCCGATGCCGATCCGAGCCAAGACTTGCGCATGAGCGCCACCGATCCACTCACGGAACTATTCGACCGCGAC
>CAMLNJ010000440.1 GCA_946481225.1 uncultured Verrucomicrobiota bacterium
CCGTAATATCGAGTATAACAACCCGATCTACAACGGCGGCCTAGCCAGTGGATATGTGGCCTTCACCGGCGTGGTATCGGCGAATGGCACGGTTTCTTGGAGCGTCACGCCCGACACAAGCGCAGGCGGAGGCGGCTTGGCCCCCTTGGTCGCCTTCCAGCTCTTGGTCACCGGCGAAGATCTCGCGCCCCCCCTTCCCACCGGCCTTTCTGCCACCGCCGACAGCGGCCAGGTTAGCCTCTCTTGGACGGCCTCCAGCGGGGCGAACAGCTACAGCGTATATCGCTCCACCACGTCGGGCTCCGGCTACACCCTGCTCGTCGGCGGCTTGGGAACGACCAGCCACACCGACACCACTGTGACCAACGGCACCACCTACTACTATGTGGTGACCGCCTCGAAGAGCAGCCCTGCGGCGGAGAGCGGCTATTCCACCGAAGCGTCGGCCACGCCGAATGCCACGGTAAGCGCGATCGAAGCTTGGCGTCAGACCCACTTCGGCACCATCGCCAACAGCGGGGAAGCGGCCAACACCGCCGATCCCGATGCGGACGGACAGTCGAACCTCTTGGAATACGCCCTCGGCACGGATCCGAAGGCGGCCGGAGCGCTGCCGGTGACGGTCGCCCGCTCGGGCAACTCTCTCACGCTCACCTTCAACCACGTCGCCGACTCGAGCCTGATCTACATGATCGAGGCCAGCAACGACCTCGCCAGCTGGAGCACGGCGGTGACCTACCCGGCGTTCACCACCACGGGCAGCACAACATATACCGACAACGCGGTGCTTGGCAGCCAGCCCCGCCGCTTCCTGCGCTTGGTCGTCACCGCCCCGTAACGGCTCTTCACCGCCCGGCCGCCGCCATCACCGGCGGCCGGGCATTTTCCGCCCCTGCCTCATCACCCCATGAAAACACACTCCCGATCCATGCGCGCCGTCCGTCGCGGCTTCACTCTGATCGAACTGCTGACCGTTATCGCGATCATCGGCGTCCTTGCAGCCATTCTCATCCCCGTCGTGGGGCGCGTGCGTGAGCAGGCGAAGCGCGGCAAGTGCATGAGCAACGTGCGCCAGCTCACGGTGTCGCTTGTCAATTACGCCACGACGAACAGAGGCCAGGCCTTTCCGACGAACGCGGGCAATTGGGCGTGGGACGTCGAGGTCGGCTTGGCGCGCAATCTGTCCAATCAGGCCAGTCGCGAGGTCTTCTACTGTCCGTCCTCCAACATGCTGACGCTTTATCCGATGGATGATCTGTTCCCCTATAAGGGCAACCCGGCCTATGCCGTGACAGGTTACGTGCTGCTTATATCGGGCACCGGGCAGGTGGACCCCCAGTATCTGAGCAGCAAGCTCAGGACGGAATACAAGCTCGGAAATGGAACGACCCAGGTGCCCAGTCGCCGCGCGTTGGTTGTAGATGCGGTGATCTCCAGCGGGAATAATTTCGCAACCGTCGTGGGCGGTCTTAAGGATAACGTGAGCAACCACATGGCCGGCGATAATCCGATGGGAGCGCACACCGGCTACGTGGACGGCCATGTGAAATGGAGGGCTTTCAAGCAGGGCACCTTGGCGACGAGAAACGATCCTGACGTATTCACCATGAAAACGATTTCCGAGCTGCCGAACTTCTGGTTCTGAAGTTCGGTCTCGTTTCGCCGATTTGACGCGCTCCGAGTGGAGCGCGTCTTTCTTCGATTTCCCGGTGCGTCGCTCCTTTTCATCATGCTCTGCTTCTCGGCGCAGGAGCGCACAGTCGGCAAAAAATCGCCGCCGTGAGCTTGTGATGGTGGGATCGGCACAGGCGGCTCCCGTATAATGTAAATTAGCCTTTCGAGGCCATGGTGCCGTTTGAGACCCGCTTGACGCCCCCTTTGGCTTCTCCTCTCCGCTCTATTCTTTTAAATATGTCCGCCGGTTCGTTTTTTATTAGATTGATAACCATCCTCGTGTCGCTGATGGCATGTGGGTCGCTTCGCGCCCAATCCTTCGCCCACCCCGGATGCCTCTCCACTCAGGCGGATCTGAACCGCATGAAGGCCAAGGTCGACGCGGGCGCGCAGCCGTGGAAAGCGGGCTACGACACTCTGGTCGCGGCGCCCTACGGCCAGCTCGGCCATACGCCGAGCCCGCAACCGATCATCTATGTCTCCGGCTCCCAGCCCGACAATTACATCAACCTGGCCCGCGACGCGGGCGCGGCATACCAGGTTGCGCTGCGTTATCACATATCGGGCGATCCCGCCTACGCGGCGAAGGCGGTCAGTATCCTGATGGCTTGGGCCAACACGCACACGAGCTGGAACGGCAACACCAACGTCAGCCTGCGAGCCGGGCTCTACGGTTACCAACTCGCCTGCGCCGCCGAGCTCGTGCGCAACTACAGCGGGTGGGCCCCGGCGGATTTCGCCAAATTCAAGGACTACATCCGTCTGCAGTTCTACAAGATCGTTTCCCCGAATGACGTGGACCGCGGCTTTCTCTTCCATCACCACAGCGCCCCGGGCGATTGCATAGACCGTTACTGGGCGAACTGGGACTTGGCGGCGATGACGACGGTCATTGCGATTGGCGTGTTCCTCGACGACGAGGCGATCTTCCAAGAGGCGATCGACTACTTCCACAACGGCGATGGCGTGGGCCGGATCAGCAAGCTGCTCTACCACCTCCACCCGAACGGTCTCGGCCAGTCGCAGGAATTCGGCCGCGACCAAGGCCACGCCACCATGCTCGTGCCCCTGCTGGGCACCTTCTGTGAGATCGCTTGGAACCAAGGAGTCGATCTCTACAGCGAGCTGGACAACGCCATTTTGGCCATGTCCGAAAACCTCGCGAAATACAACCTGTGGTATGACACGCCCTACGTGACTTACATCAACTGTATTTACAGCATCCAAACCAACATTGGCACCCCCGCCCGTGGCACCACCCGCGCCGGCGCCGAGCTGCTCTACAACCACTACGTCAACCGCATGGGCCTGTCCGCGCCCTATATGCAGGAGGCCGCCGAATCGATCCGGCCGGAGGGCGGCGGCGGCCAATATGGTCCGAATAGCGGCGGCTTCGACCAGCTCGGCTTCACCACGCTGACCCACACCCTCGACCCGATCATCGCAGGCATGCCGCCCAGTCAGCTGCGGGCCACGGTCAAAGGCGGCAAAACCACCCTGTCCTGGCGCGGATCGGCCCATGCGAAGAGCTACAACGTCAAGCGCGCCACCAGCCCCGGCGGCCCCTATATCAACCTCGCCACCGTCGGCCGCAAGAACACCACTTACATCGACACGGGCGTCCCCGTCGGCACGCCCTGTTATTACATCGTCTCGGCCAACAACCCCGACGGCGAGAGCGCGCCGAGCGCCGAGATCTCCGCCGCGAATGATCGCCAGCTCTACGGCACGGTCATCGGCACCGACGGCTCCGCCGGCAACTGGGGCGCCACCAAGTGGCACGTCTTTGACGGCTCGCTGAGAAACTTCATGGACGCCTGGGCGCCGGAAGGCGGCTGGGTCGGGCTGGATCTTGGCGAAGGCGTTCGCGCCGTCCTCACCGCGATCAAATACTGCCCGCAACCCGGCGGGGGCAGCCGCCTCGTCGGAGGCGTCGTCGAAGCCGCCAACTCGCCCGATTTCAGCGACGCGGTGAATCTCTTCACCGTCGCCTCGGCGCCGCCCAGCGAG
>CAMLNJ010000441.1 GCA_946481225.1 uncultured Verrucomicrobiota bacterium
CGTCGACGCAGCCTCCGGGCGGATAGTCTCCGCCGCGCAATCGCCGCAGACGGAGCTGCCGATCAAGGCGCCCCGCCCCGGCTGGGCCGAGCAGGACCCCGCGATGTGGTGGGAGCACACCGCCTTGGCGATCCGCGCCGCTTGCGCAGGGCAGGACGCCAGCCGGATCGCCGCCATCGGCATTTCCTACCAGATGCACGGGCTGGTCACCCTCGATGCCGCCGATCAGCCCGTCCGCCCGGCGATCATCTGGTGCGACAGCCGCGCGGTCGAAACCGGCGCGCAGGCTTTTGCCGAGCTCGGCGCCGAGACCTGCCTCGTGCGTCTGCTGAATTCTCCGGGCAACTTCACCGCCTCGAAACTCCGCTGGGTCCAGCAAAACGAGCCGGCCAACTTCGCCCGCATCCGCAAGGTCATGCTGCCGGGCGACTACATCGTGCTGCGCCTCACCGGCGAGGCGCAGACGACCGCCTCCGGCCTGTCGGAAGGCACCCTCTGGGATTTCTCCCAAAACGCCCCCGCCGAGTTCCTGCTCAAACACTGGAACATCGACCCCGCGTTGCTCGCGAGCCTCACGCCGACCTTCGGCAAGCAGGCCGCCGTGCTGGGTTCCGTCGCGGCGGAACTCGGTATTCCCGCCGGCATCCCGGTCGCCTATCGCGCGGGCGACCAGCCGAACAACGCCTTTTCGCTCAATGTCCTTAACCCCGGCGAAATCGCCGCGACCGGCGGCACCTCGGGCGTCGTTTACGGCGTGTCGGACCGCCTCGCCTTCGACCCGCAGGGTCGCGTGAACGGTTTTGCCCACGTCAACCACACCGCCGCCGCGCCGCGCATCGGCGTGCTGCTCTGCATCAACGGCACCGGCATCCTCTATGCGTGGCTGCGTCGCACGCTCGGCGCGAACCTGTCCTATCCGGAGCTCAACGCCCTCGCCGCCGCGGTGCCGGCGGGCAGCGCGGGCCTCACGGTGTTGCCCTTCGGCAACGGCGCGGAGCGCATGCTCGGCAACCGTCGCGTCGGCGCGCAGGTCGTCGGTCTCGATTTCCTGCAACACCAGTCCGGTCACCTCGTGCGCGCCGCGCAGGAGGGCATCGCGTTCGCCTTCAGCCACGGCATCGCCGGCATGAAGGCCACCGGCCTCACGCCCGCGAAGATCCGCGCCGGCAACGCGAATCTTTTCATGAGCCCGATCTTCCGCGACACGCTTGCGGCCACGCTCGGCGTCAGCATCGAGCTGGTCAGCACGGACGGCGCGGCCGGCGCGGCTCGCGGCGCGGGACTGGGCGCGGGGATCTTCGCCACGTCCGCGCAGGCCTTCGCCGGCCTCACCGTCATCGAGACCGTCGACCCGAAGCCGGAGCTCGTCGCGCCGTGTCGCGAGGCCGCCGCGCGCTGGGAGACCGCCCTCGCCAAGGCCATCGCCTGATTTCCAATCCTGCTTTAACCACGGAGGGCACGAAGAACACGGAGCAGAATAGGAGCAGGGAATCCGTCCCGGCTCTCCTCGTCCGACTCTCCGTGCCCTCCGTGATCTCCGTGGTTAAATAAACTCCGATTTTCCCCCTAACTCCCATGTCCACCAAACTCACCGTCGGCTCCAAAGCCTACTTCCCGACCATCGGCCAGATCGCCTTCGAGGGCCTCGAGAGCACCAACCCGCTCGCGTTCCGCTATTATGACGCCAAGCGCGTCGTGATGGGTCGCAGCCTCGAGAGCTGGATGCGTTTCGCCGTCTCCTACTGGCACAGCTTCTGTGGCAACGGCGCCGATCCCTTCGGCGCGCCCACCCGCCCGATGCCCTGGCTCGACGCCGCCGACCCGATCCAACGCGCTAAGGACAAGGCCGACGCCGGCTTCGAGTTCATCACCAAGCTCGGCGCGCCGTATTACTGTTTCCACGACACCGACATCGTCGACGAGTGCGGCACCACGCTCGCCGAGTTCGAGAAGCGCGTCTCCACGGTGACCGCCTACCTGAAGGAGAAGCAGGCGGCCTCCGGTGTGAAGCTCCTCTGGGGCACCGCCAATCTCTTCAGCAACCCGCGCTTCATGAACGGCGCCTCGACCAACCCCGAGTTTTCCGTGCTCGCCCGCGCCGGCGGCCAGCTCAAGGGCGCGATCGACGCCACCATCGCCCTCGGTGGCGAAGGCTACGTGTTCTGGGGTGGCCGCGAGGGCTACCTCTCGCTGCTCAACACCGACATGAAGCGCGAGCGCGAGCACTTCGCCCGCTTCCTCACCATCGCGCGCGACTACGCCCGCGCGCAGGGCTTCAAGGGCAAGTTCTTCATCGAGCCCAAGCCCTGCGAGCCCACGAAGCATCAGTATGACTTCGATTCCGCGACCGTGATCGGCTTCCTCCGCGAGTTCGGCCTCCTCGGCGACTTCGCGCTCAACATCGAGGTCAACCACGCCACGCTCGCGGGCCACACCTTCCAGCATGAGCTCCAGGTGGCGGCGGACGCCGGCCTCCTCGGCAGCATCGACGCCAACCGCGGCGACGTGCAAAACGGCTGGGACACCGACCAGTTCCCGATCGACCCGCTCGAGCTCACCGAGGCGATGATGATCATCCTCCAGGCCGGCGGCTTCACCCACGGCGGCGTCAACTTCGACGCGAAGATCCGCCGCAACTCGACCGACATCGAGGACCTGTTCATCGCGCACATCTCGGGCATGGACGCCTTCGCCCGCGCCGCCATCGCCGCCGAAAAGATCCTCACCAAGTCGCAGATCCCCGCGCTCAAGAAGGCCCGCTACGCCTCCTTCGACTCCGGCGACGGCAAGGCCTACGAAGAGGGCAAGCTCTCGCTCACCGACCTGCACCGCATCGCCCACGCCCAAGGCGAGCCCGCTCCGAAGAGCGGCAAGCAGGAGCTCTACGAGAGCATCCTTCTGCAGAACATCTGATCGTGCGGAACATCTGATCGCCGCGGCCGCGTGGCTTACGAAGCGCCCCCTCGACCGGGGGCGCTTTTTTTGGTCGCGCGACGGCGTTCCCCTTGCGCCCCGGGAAATGTCCGAGGACGCGTTCAGGGTAAAATTCCTGCGGCGGACGAACTGGTTCGCAAAATGCTATTGTGGCGCCAACCGGTTTCCGTTTTGTTTCGCTTGATTGGATGCCGCTGCCGGCCAATAACTTATAATTACTCGTTTTTGCTGACATGAAAAAAACTGCTACCAAGCCCGCCGCCGAAAAGAAGATGCCTGCCGCGAAAAAACCAATCGCCGAAAAGAAAAAGCCCGTGGTGAAGGTCGCCGAGACCAAGATCGCCAAGGCTGAAAAACCCTCCATCGCGCCCGCGGTGAAGGCGCCGAAAACCTCTTCTCCGAAGACGAAGGCCAAGCCGGCCCCCGTGACCACGACCATCGTCGCCGCGGTGGACGTGGGCTTCGGCAATCGCCTCACGCTTCGTGGCGCCGGCCCGGGTTTGAGCTGGGACGCCGGGTTGCCTTTGGAGTGTGTCGCGGACGACCGTTGGTCGATCACGTTGCCCGAAACCTCGCAGCCGATCGTCTGCAAGTTTCTCCTCAATGATGCCGAGTGGAGCGCGGGCGACGACTACACGGTCTTGCCGGGCGCGAGCGTCGTGCTTTCGCCGACCTTTTAGAGCATTTCAAATGAAAGTGTAGCCACGGCCGTGTCGGCCGTGCCGTCGATAATCGGAAC
>CAMLNJ010000442.1 GCA_946481225.1 uncultured Verrucomicrobiota bacterium
GTCGCAGAGGTTTCCGCACACCTCCGCGCCGTCGATCCGGATGAACGTGGCACGGGCGTCCCGCCCGTGGGCTTGTAGCCTGGTCAGTCCCCCGCCTCGTCATGAATCCGCGCCTCCTCCGCTGGCTGCTCCCCCTCGTCCTAGCCGCGCTCCTCCTCGCCGGCTGGCAGGCCTTGCACCAAGCCCTCCCGCCCGAGCGTCGTTTCCTGTTCCCCGACCTGCCCCGGCTCGCCGAGGCCTTCCGCATCCACGGCCCCGCCCTGCTCGTCGCCGCGCGCCACACCGCCCTCGCCTCGGTCGGCGGCTTCGCCCTCGCCGCGTCGGTCGCCGCCGCCTTCTCCGTTCTCCTGGCAAGCTCCGCTCTCGTTCGCGTCGCCCTCTACCCCTACCTGATGGGCCTCCAAATGGTGCCGGTCATCATCGTCGCGCCCATCCTCATCCTCTGGGTCGGCCCCGGCGCGCCGAGCGTGATCATCATCACCTTCCTCATCACCTTTTTCCCGCTGGTCGTGAACACGACCCAGGGGCTGCTCTCCGTCGAGCGCGCCCACCTCGATCTCTTCCGCATGGGCCGCGCCGCCCGTTGGCAGGAGATGTTTCTCCTCCGCGCCCCCGCCGCGCTCCCCTACTTTTTCACCGGCCTGCGCATCGCCGCCATTCTCGCGCCCATCGGCGCCCTGACCGCCGACTACCTCGTCGGCACGAGCAGCGGCGGCCGCTCCGGCCTCGGCATCACCGCGCTCCTCTTCAGCGCACGCAACGAAATCGCCGCCCTCTACGCGACCGCCATCGTCGGCTGTGTGCTCGGCTTCACCCTCGTCGCCGCCGTCTCCGGCCTCGCCTGGCTCGTCCTCCACCGCTGGCACGACAGCTACTCGCCCGGAGAATCCGACAAATGAACGCTCGCCCCCGGAAAAAAGGCGCCGCGCCCCCGTAACGTTTCCCGGCGTTTCCCGAAGAACCTGGCGAACGCCACCATGTCCTCGCCCACCGCCATCTCCGCCGCCCCCGAGCCCGCCTGCCCGCGTTGCGGCCGCGCCATCCCCGCCGCCGCGCCGCTCGGCGCCTGCCCGCATTGCCTGCTCGCGGCCGGCCTCCCCTCTCTTCTCGGCACACCCGCCCCCGGGGCCCCCCCGCCGCCCTCGCCCGCGGAACTCGCCCCGGAATTTCCCGCGCTCGAAATCCTCGAACTCCTCGGCCGCGGCGGCATGGGTGCCGTCTACAAGGCCCGCCAGCGCGACCTCGGCCGCCTCGTCGCGCTCAAGATCCTCCGCCCCGGCCTCGACGCCACGCCCGGCTTCTCCGAGCGCTTCGCCCGCGAGGCCCGTGCCCTCGCCGGGCTCAACCACCCCGGCATCGTCACGCTCTACGAATTCGGCCGCACGCCCGCCGGCCGTTACTTCATCCTCATGGAGTTCGTCGACGGCGTGAACCTCCGCGGCCTCCTTGCCGCGGGACGCGTCGCCCCCCGCGAGGCCCTCGCCATCGTCCCGCCTCTTTGCGACGCGCTCCAATACGCGCACGACCGCGGCCTCGTCCACCGCGACATCAAACCGGAGAACATCCTCGTCGATCGGCTCGGTCGCGTAAAAATCGCGGATTTCGGCATCGCCCGCCTCGCCTCCGCCGAGGGAGCCGCGCCCCACGCCGCGACCGAAACCGAGGTCGCCGGCACGCCCGCCTACATGGCGCCCGAGCAGAAAGAGCGGCCCGACGCCGTCGATCACCGCGCGGACCTCTACGCCCTCGGCGTCGTGCTCTACCAGATGCTCACCGGCGAACTGCCTTCGCCGGGACAGCTCCAGCCGCCCTCGCACCGCGTGGAGATCGACGTCCGCCTCGACGAGATCGTCCTCCGCGCCCTCGAAAAAGATCCCGCCCTGCGCTACGCCGCCGTCAGCGAATTTAAGACACGGATCGAGACGGTGGTGCACACCTCGCCGCCAACTCCGTCAGCCTCGCCATCCGCCGCCATCGTTCCGCCAAACCCCGCGCCCGTCACGTCCCTCCCGCGTTTCCCCCTCTGGGCCGTTTTCGCCGGGCTCGCCCTGCTCCACCTCGCATTCATCCCCCTCACGGCGCGTTATCTGCCCGCCACCGTCGCCAGCCACTTCGACTCCGACGGCCGCGCCAACGGCTGGATGCCCCGTATCGGCTACCTCGTTTTCATCGGCGTCATGCCCTGCGTCCTCGGGAGTCTTTTCTACCTCCCCGCCTGGTTGATAAGCCGCCTGCCCGCCCGCTTCGTAAACCTGCCCAACCGCGACCACTGGCTCGCCCCCGAACGTCGGGCTGAAACATGTCGCAGCCTCCGCCAATGGATGGCCGGACCGGCCTGCCTGCTTGTCGTGTTCTTCGCCGAGCTTCATCTGGCCGCCGTCTTCGCCCACACAACCACGCCCCCGCGGCTTTCCACCGGCCTGCTCGTCGGCCCGCTGATCGGATTCTTTTCCGCGCTTATGGTGTGGATCGTCGGCCTCGTCCTTCGCTTCGCCGAAACCAACACGTTGCCGGGCAAGCTCCGGAAGACCTCCATCGCCCTCGGCTGCTCGGCCATCATCGCGCTGACCCTGCCCGCGGTGCCCCTCGTCTCCCGGGCGTTGTCGCTGCGTCCCGCCGCCGCGCCCGCCCCACTCGCGCCGCAGGAGGAGCCCCCCTCACCGGATACTTCCGCCATCCCGCCGATCCTTCGCGCGCTCGACTGGCAAGACAACGCCAACGCAGGCAAGGGCAGCGCCTGGCTGCCCGATGGCCGGCCCGCCCCGGCCTCCGAACAACGCCCGCCCGCCGCCGGCCTCTCCATCACCCCGCGCACGCCATTCAGCGACGCTCCACGCTTTCTCTCCCTCTGGTTCAGCCACCCGGGTTTCGACGCCCTCAGCCTCGCCGAGGTGCGCCTGATCGATCCCGCCACCGGCGAACCCGTCGAAAACCCGCACGGAGCGGCGACCGGATTTGCCCGCGATCCCGCGCATCCATCCGCCGCCGCTTGGATCACCGTCACCCAATCCCCCGGCACCTTCGGAAAGCTCCCCGCGCGCGTGGAGGTCCGGCTGCGCTTCAGCGCGGGCCCGTGGCGCGCGGGCGAAGAACTTCCGCTCACAGGCAGGGTGCGTTCATCGCTCTCCGACGGCGCCTCGGTGGGTTCCCCCGGCCAGGACGCCGACAACCGGGCCTTCGTCGAAATTGTTCGCGACACAACGCAGGACACCCAAGCCGAACAGATCGATTTCCTCGCGATTACCCGCGAGGGCAAGCGCCTGACCCGCTCCGGCTTCAGCATCGGTAGCATGGGTTCGATGCGAGTCGAGCGCACCACCTTCGATACCCCTCTCTCCAATCTGCGCGCTTTCGCGATCCGCCGCCGCCCAATCCGAACCCAAAGCTGGACGGTGCCGCTCCAGGAGGACCGCGCCCCGGGCGACCAACGCGCGTTCCGGCTCGACCGCGCCGGCGACACAATGAGCGCTATCATCGGCCGGCGCCCTTAACGCCGCGGAGACCCGGCAACTTGATAACGCCCGCCGCCTGAAAAACGAAGAACACCTTGACGATGAAACGCTGGTCGATGTCGGCGACCATCACACCGGGCCCGTTCAAGGTGATAACGTGCCGACCTTCCTCGCCAACCTCACCGACGGCACCCGTTACCGTGCGTG
>CAMLNJ010000443.1 GCA_946481225.1 uncultured Verrucomicrobiota bacterium
AGAGGATCTTGCCGAAGAAGCCCTGGTCGATGAGCCACTTGAGCTTCACGAGGCCCGGCAGCCAGAGCTTGTCCTGCACCACGCCGTTCTTCAGGCCGGCGGCCGTCACCTCGTTGTAGAGCGCGAGCGCCTCGCTGGAAGTGGTGGCGGTCGGCTTCTCGCAGTAGATGTGTTTCTTCGCGGCGATGGCCTTGCGCACGCCATTCGGGCGCTGGCCGGTGAGGGTGGCGTCGAAATAGATCTGGTTGTAGGGATCGGCCAGCGCGGCATCGAGATTGGTCGTGATGCGCTCTTCGGGCAGACCGGCGCGCAAAGCCAGCGCCGCAAGCTTCGAGGCGCTGCGACCGACCAGGATCGGATCGGGCATGATGACCTCGGAGTCGTTCAATCTGACGCCCCCCTGGTCGATGATGGCCTTGATCGAGCGCAGCAGATGCTGGTTCGTGCCCATGCGTCCCGTGACGCCGTTCATGATGATGCCGACTTTGTGCGTGGTCATTATGGTGGAAAGCTGCGGTGAGGTTTTTCGGGGTGATCGGCCGGAAGAAATCCGACGGCTACAAACATACCTGAACGGCTTGCTTGCGGTTAGAACAATCCCGACTCCTGCTAGCACACACCCGCCAACCCGTTTTTATCCGCCCCATGCTCGCCTGGAGTCCCCTGCTGGTCCAAAAGATCGAGATCCACGCCCTCGGTTTCGTGCTGCGCAAACTGCAGCTCAACCGCCACCGCGAGGCGGAGGTGGCCGCGCACAACCACCCCTACCACCAGCTCATCCTCTATCTTTCCGGCGAGGGCGTGCAGATCATCCGCGAGCGTCGCATCGACGCCCGCGCCGGCGATCTCTTTGTCATCCCCCCGGGCGTCGACCACGGCTTCGCCATGTCCGGCACCAGCCGTCCGCTCTGCCTCGCCCTCGACTACGAGCGCCGCGGCGGCACCCGCGTTCTCCACCGGCACCTCCCCCAGCAGGCGCTCAACGAGCTCCACGCCCTCCTCGCCCGCGTCCCCACCAAGGGCAGCCTCACCCTCTCCGATTATCCCGCCGTCCTCTCCGTCGTCGCGCGCCTCCTCGAGCCGCCCCGCGCCGAGGAGACGCCGCCGCTCGCCGAGCCCTCCCCGCTCGTCGTGCGCGTGCGCGAAAGCCTGCGCACCGAAAAACCCCTCGCCGAGATCGCCCGCGAGACCGGCTACGTGCGCGACGCGCTCACGCGCCGGCTCAAGCGCGAGCACGGCCTCGGTCTCCGCGGCCTCCGCGACCAGGAGCGCCTCCAGGCCGCCCAAGCCGCCCTCCGCGAAGTGCCCAACATCGCCGCCGCCGCCGCCAAGGCCGGTTTCGACGACCCCAACTACTTCGCCCGCTGGTTCCGCAAACAAACCGGCCTCACCCCCAGCGCCTGGCGCCAGAAGTGAGACCGTCAAAGTGGCGGGAGCTTCCCGCTCCCCGCCCGTTTCGGCAAAGTAGCGGGAGCTTCCGGCTCCCGGTCCGTTCCAGCCTTTCAGCCGAGCGGCTTCGGCTCGACCTTGATCCACTGCGGCTCCGCGCCCGGCGGCAACGGCGGAATGTCGCCCGTGCCGGCGACCGGAAGCGTCCCGTTCAGCTCCTGACGCCAGTGCGCGACGTCTCCACCCGGGCAATACACATAGATCATGTGCATCGGCTCGTCGCCCGTGTTGGTCAACTGGTGAAACTTGCCCGGCGGCATATAGACCGCCTGCCCGGCCTTGATCGGCGAGCACTCGTTGTCGACGCAGATCTGCCCCTCGCCCTGCACGACAAAGTAGACCTCCTCCTGCTCTTGGTTGTGCCAAGGCACCTGGCCGCCCTTCGGCGCGAGGATGGAATAGCCCATCGAGAAGCCCTTGGCTTGGATCGGCTGCGTGGCCTGGCCAACGAGGCCGCGGCCCCAGCGTTGCGCGGGGAAGGTCCCGCCCGGAAGTTTTGCGAGATCGGCGATAATCATGACGACACTCCCCTAGCCCGCCCCGGCTCCGCGCCGCCACACCATTCCCCGACGCCGCTTGCCTACGAGCGGTTTCGTCCTAGTTAAAAGGCCTCGTGAACCCCGTTCCGTTTCCCTCCTGGCTCGGCTGGAGCGCGCTCACCGCCGCCCTGGCCTTCGCCCTCATCGCCTTCACCCTGCGCCTCGGCCAATCCCAGCTCGCCACCCGCGCTCATCTCGCCGAGGACGCCGCCCGCCTCGCCGCCGCCGAGCTCCGCGCCACGCAAAACCAACTCGCCGCCGAGCGCATCCTCGCCGCCGCGCAAACAAAGCAGTGGCAACTCGACGACGCCGAGACAACCCGCCTCCGCGCCGGGCTTCCACCTCGCTCCGAACTCGCCGACCTCCGCATCGCCACCCTCTCCGCCCCCGTCGGCGAAACCTCCCCCGCGCACGGTGTCGCAGTCTGGGACCCTGTCGCGCAACAAGGCGTGTTTACGGTCTCACAACTCCCCTCCCCCGCCGCCGACCGCAACTACCAGCTCTGGATCGTCGACCCGCAGTATCCCGCGCCCGTCTCCGGCGGTGTCTTCGTCGTCGCCTCCGCCACCGGCGAATCTCGCCTCGTCTTCAAGCCCGACAAACCCATTTCCACCATCACCGCCTTCCGCGTCTCCCGCGAAAGCAAGGGCGGCGCCCCCGTTGCCGCGGGCCCGACGGTTCTCGTCGGAAAGTGACCCGGTATCGCTCCCCGTCTGCGCTCGAACCTTGCTAAGCTCCATCGCTGAAGAATCTTCGGCGCATGCCCTCTCGCCCCGCCCTTGCGCTCGGCGCGCTCTGCTTTCTTCTTCTGGCCTTCGCCGGACTCGCCCTTTCCACTTCCACGCAAAAGTTGCATCACGCGCAAACGGCGCTCCTTCGCACGCGGACCGAAAACGCCGACGCCCAAGCCCGTGTCGCCGGCATGGAACGCGACATCGCCCAGCTTAAGAGCAGGCTGTCCGTGGCCGAGGAAGACAACGCCACCCTCCTCTCCACCGTCGACGAGCTTCTAAAACTCAAATCCGGTTCCGCGCAGCCGGGAGCTCGGCGATACACGAAACAGGAGATCGAATCGCGTTATCACAACGCCCGGGATCTGACTCGCGCCGGAAAGAACGACGAGGCCTTGGCTGAATATCTCTGGTGCCTCGACGAGGGCATGGTCTCCCTGGAATATTTCGGCTGGCGAAGCGACCTTTTGCAGGAGATCGCAAAGCTCGGCCAAAACCACCCGCCCGCGCTCGCCGCGCTTCAAATGCGCCGCGAAAAACTCGAGACCGCGCTCGCGCAGGATCCGAATGACACCGAGGCGTTGATTTATTTTGTCAGCTTCAACCACGCCGTGGGCGACACGGCCAAGAACCTCGCCCTTTTCGAAAGCATCCCATCCGGCGACTCTCGTCGACGCGCCTTTGGCAACCTGTTCGAGACATTCGTATCGGAGAAGCGCTACGCCGACGCCGCCGATGTGATGCCTTACCAGCACGCGCTCCTGCAGCTCATCGGAGCCGAAATGGTCGATGGCCAAAGCGGAACCGCCGAAAGCACAGCCCGTTTCCTTCAGACCGCCCGTGAAAGCGCCGCCGGCTATCTCGAGGTTTTGCTCGGCTCCGGGAAAGTCGACGCCGCGCGCGAATACGCCGCCAAGGTCCTGAAATTCA
>CAMLNJ010000444.1 GCA_946481225.1 uncultured Verrucomicrobiota bacterium
CGCGGCGGCTTTGCTGATGGTGGGCTCGAGCGTGTGGGTCGGCGTGAGGGCGATCAGCAGCGCGGAGGCGTGATTCAGATGGGTGTGATGCGCGGGGGTGTTCCCGTTTGATGGATTCGAGTCGGCGTCCGGCCGGGTCCAATGTTCGTAATACGAACATTCAAGCGCGCCGGCCGGGCGATTGTTCGTAATACGAACATTGGGATCCGTCGCCGGGCGGCGCCTGCAATGCGATCCGTCATGGGGCGGGCGCTTCGCGTCGCGGAAGGCAATGTTCGTATTACGAACATTGGCTTCGGGAGCGGGACGCGGCGGCGCATGGGCATGCGCGGTTCAACGCGGGCGTCGAGGGAGCGTCCGGGTTCAGGCGTAGTCGTGGTAGACGGCGTCGAAACGGCGGGCGGCAAGCTCGGCGCGCGGGTCGTCGGCGAGCTCGATGGTGTGGAGGCCGGCGCGTCGGGCTTCGGCGACGACGGCGGCGGCGAGCTCGAGCGAGACTTCGCGGATGCGCGTGAGCGAGGGGTAGATGCGGCCCATGGCGAGATCCTCGGGCGTGACGAGCTCCGCGAGGCGCCGGGCCGCGGCGAGGAACATGGCGTCGGTGATCTCGCGGGCGCCGCAGGCGAGGGCGCCGAAGCCCACGCCGGGGAAAATGTAGACGTTGTTGCCCTGGCCGGGGACGAAGGTTTTCCCGTCGAAGTGCACGGGCGCGAAGGGGCTGCCGCTGGCGAAGATGGCGCGGCCCTCGGTCTCGCGGTAGGCGGCCTCGGCGGTGCATTCGGCCTGGCTGGTGGGGTTGGAGAGCGCGAAAACGACGGGGCGGGCGTTCAGCGCGGCCATTTTTTGCAACACCGGGGCGGTGAAGGTCGCCGGTTGTCCGGAAACGCCGAGGAGGACGGTGGGGCGGAGCGCGTCGACCGCCTCGGCGAGGGTGCGCAGCGGCGCGTGGTCGTGGGCGTAGGGGAGTTTGTGGTGGGCGAGCGGGCGGCCGGGGCGGTTTTTGACGACGAGGCCTTCCGAGTCGACGAACCAGCAGCGGGCGCGGGCCTCGGCCTCGGAGAGGCCCTCGGATCTGGCGGCGGCGACATAGAGGTCGGCGATGCCGGTGCCGGCCTCGCCGGCGCCGAGGAAGAGGAGGCGTTGATCGACGAGGCGCCGGCCGGTTTCGCGCAAGGCGGCGAGCAGGCCGGCGACGGCGACGGCGGCGGTGCCCTGGATGTCGTCGTTGAAGCTGCAGAGTTTCGGGCGGTTGTCGTGGAGGAGGCGGAAGGCGTTGGTGTTGCCGAAGTCCTCCCATTGCAGGAGCGCGCGCGGGAACACTTCGCGCACGGCGGCGACGAACTCGGCGAGGAATTCGTCGTAGGCGGCGCCGCGCACGCGCGGTTGGGGCAGGCCCAGGTAGAGCGGGTCGGCGCGAAGGGCGGCGTTGTCCGTGCCGACGTCGAGCGTGATGGGCAGGCCGTAGGCGGGATGGAGGCCGGCGCAGGCGGTGTAGAGGGCGAGCTTGCCGACGGGGATGCCCATGCCGAGCGCGCCGAGGTCTCCGAGGCCGAGGATGCGTTCGCCGTCGGTGACGACGATCATGCGCACGTCCGGGACGGGCCAATGACGGAGGATCTCGGCGACGCGGCCCTTTTCGCGGATGCTGACGAAGAGCCCGCGCGGGCGGCGGAAGATGGCGCCGTATTCGAGGCAGGCCTGACCGACGGTCGGCGTGTAGATGATGGGGATCAGTTCCTCTGCGTGTTCCTGGAACAGGCGGTAGAAGAGCGTCTCGTTGCGATTCTGGAGCGTGGTGAGGAAGATGTATTTCTCCAACGGCGACTCCTTGCGGCGGAGGTTGCCCATGGCGCGGGCGACCTGTTGGTCGAGGGTGAAGACGCGCGGCGGGAGAAGGCCGCGCAGGCCGAAGGCGTCGCGTTCGCGCTCGGTGAAGGCGGTGCCTTTGTTGAGGAGGGAGTTAGTGAGGAGCGCGGCGCCGCGCGGGAAAGGCGCCACGCCGGTCGGAGATAGATCCGAGGCGTAGGGGAGGGGCGACATAAGGATCCGCAGCCTAGGTGAAAACGCGACCGCGGGCTGCGCGGCCATTGGCGGAGATTGTGCGCGGGCGGCCTCGCGAGATGGATTGCGCCGGGCGACGAGGCGCCGAGAGAGGGCGGACGCGAGGCGATCAGGCGGTGACGGGGAGCCGCGTTCGATGGTTGCGTCGGGCGCGCCGGCGGGGCTGTCGTTGCGGGATGTTGTGTTTAAAACGTGCGCGACAGTCGGTTCTGGCGTCGTTTTGCGCGGCGGCGATGACGGCGGGGGGAATCGCCGGGGCTGCGCCCGACGGCCGCGAACTCGACGTGAATGAGCGCGCGAAGCGAGGTCTGGAGGAAGCGGCGGCTTGGATGAGCCGCGACGAGCCGATCCAGGCGCAGACCTGCCTCGACGGGGTCGTCGCCTTGGACGCCGGAGCCGCCGCGCCCGAGCTTTCCCTTGTGATCGGGGCGAGGTTGATGCTCGCGACGCTCGCCGAGAAGCAGGGGAAATTCGACAAGGCGCGCGCCCGGTTGAAAGACGCGGAGGAACGCCTGCCTGCGGACGCGCCGGACGAGCTGCGGTTGGCGGTGCTCGGCCAGAAGCTGGGTTGGCTGCACATGCACGGCGAGCTGCGGGAGGCGTCGGTGGTGGCCGAGGAGCTGCTCACGCTGGCGGAGCTGCGTCGCGTGCCCGAGTGGATTTCGCGCTTCAGTCAAGAGAGCGGAATGCTGCTGTATAAACTCGGGGATCTCGATGCGGCGGAGTCGCGCGCCGCGCGGGCGGCGTCGGCCGCGGCGGAGGCGAAGACCCGGACGGAATTCGCGCAGGCGAGGAAGCTCCAGGGGAACATCGCCTCCGGGCGAGGCCAGGCCAAGCGGGCGCTGGCGCTTTACGACGAGGCGCTGGATATCTTCCTCGCGGCGGGCAACGAGCACGAGGCGGCGAATTGCCACTATAACGCGGCGGGCATCCTGCGCGCGACGGGCGAGCGCGAGGCGATGCGCGCGCGGCTGGACGAGGCGGTGATTCTCTTCACCAAGGCGGGGTCGCTTGGCGGCGTCGGGCTTTGTCGGATGCTCGAAGGGGAGGGGTGGCTGCGAGACGGCGACTTTTTGCGGGCGGAGGAGCGCCTCCGGGAGGCGGCGCGGATATTCGAGAGGGAGCGAAATCGCCATCGACTGGGGCAGACGAAGCAGTTTCTGGCGGAGCTCGCGTCGGCGCGAGGGGACAAGACGGGCGCCGCCGACCTGGCCCGTGAAGCCGGCGGGTTGCTGGGCCCCGGGTCGCGCTAAGCCGCCCCCGAGGGTCGTTATCGCGAGCTGCGTCGTGATCGCGATGGGCGCGGTGAAATCCCGTCAGGCGGCGACGTTGTCCAAGGAGCAGCCGTCGGCGTCGGGGGTCTCGCAATTCGGGCGGGCGACGACGCCGGGGTAGGGTTCGTCGGCGAAAGGCTCGTCGCCGCGCTCGAGGAGGTGGCGGTCGCAGACGGCGAAGAGCTCCGTCTCGGTCATCGCACGGCGCATGTCGTGGAGGAAGCGACCTTCGGGGTCGACGGACTGGCCGACGAAGTTGAGGAATTTTTTCATGCGCGCGACGTGCGCGCGTTCCACCGCGGGCGCGTCGCCGA
>CAMLNJ010000445.1 GCA_946481225.1 uncultured Verrucomicrobiota bacterium
GATGTGGTTGTGGGTGGTCTCGTCGCTTATGGAGACGGTAACTTGACTTAAAGACGGGGCCTGGGGGGGGGTGGGCTGGGCGTGGGCGGGGGCGGCGAAGGCGGCGAGGGCGGCGGAGATCCGATCGAGTTCTTCATGGTTGTAATTTAGTTGTTAAGGACTTGCCGGAGCCATCGGAGGAATTTCGTGAAGGTTGAGCCAAAACGTATAGGGTTCATCCCTCTGCGAAAGTCGGCAGGCGCGGGTCGGTGCAAGAACCAGTCGAGCCGTGCCACGCGGAAGTTTTTGTAAGGAAAACGGCCGTGCCTGCATCTAATGCGGCGAACAAAGTGAAGGACGACGATCACAAGACCTGTTTCGAGGAGTGGCTCCGCGCCCACGGCGCGGTGCTGCACCATGTCGCCAACGGCTTCGCGGCCGGCGCGGACCGGGACGATCTGATGCAGGACTTGCTGCTCGCCGTGTGGAGGGCTGTTCCGGCTTTCCGGGCGGGGGCGAAACCGTCGACCTTCATCTATCGCGTGGCGCACAACGCCGCGCTCACGTGGAAACGCGGCCGGACCAATTACCGGAAGCGCATCGAGGGCTTCGAGGCTTCGCCGCTGCGCGAGCGGCAGGCGGAGCCGGAGGCCTCGTCGCGCGACCGGGAGGCGCTGGAGCTGCTCTACGCGGCGATCCGCCGGCTGCCGCCGGTGGACCGCTCCTTGATCCTGCTCCACCTCGACGGCGTCGCCTACGCCGAGATGGCGGCGATCCACGGGTTAAGCGAAAGCAACGTCGGGGCGCGTCTGACCCGGCTGAAGCAGAAACTATCGGACGCGATGAAGGAGGTCTCGGATGAACTTCGATGACATCAGCAAAACGTGGCGTTCGCCACACAACCAGCCGTCCGCGGCACAACTCGAAAACGACAAAATGAAATTCCTGAACGACCTGCGCAAACGTCACCGGGGGGAGATCGCATTCATGATCTGGATCCTCGCGGTGCTGAGTTTTCTGACCGGAGCCTTCGTGCTCCACCTGTTCCGACCCGATCCGGCGGAGCCGTTGACCGATCTTTCCCGGGAGTGGGGGACGATCGTCCTGCTGGCGCTGCCCTGGGCCACGCTTGGCGTGTTCTACAAAAAGTTTCGCCAGCATCGCGAACGGCATTCCAGTCCGGAGCGCTCCATCCGGGCGAGCGTGGAGGCGTTGCTCGACGACAAGCGGGTGGAGGCCGATCGCTACAAGTGGGCGGGCCTGTTGAACGTGGCCATGGTGCTGCTGATGCCCTTGCTGGTGTATCAGCTGCGGGCCGCGGGCAAGGCCGGCGACGAAATCCTGGTGCCCGCGTTCGTGGTGTTGCCGGCGCTGATGCTGGCGATCTGCGCCGCGATGCTTGGGTATCGGCGTCGCGTGTTGCTCCCTCGCCAGCGCGAGCTCGAGGCCCTGCTCCTCACCTACCGCGAGACCGAAGAAGCGTCGTGATCGCCGTCGCCCGGCTTGGCGACGAGCGGGCCTTTGCCTCGCGCGATGAGGGCGATCTTCTTTTGGGTCGGCCGGAGCAGGCAAATCTGGTCGTGGCCGAGCTGGAGCAGGATCAGGTCTCCGTCGAGCTGGACGGCGTTGCGCGCCATCCAGGCGGCGAAAGGAATCTCCAACGAGAAATGAACGCGTTCGCCGGTCTTCTCGTTTGTGCCGGCCAAGCCCTCGGCGGCCCAGAAGCCGGTGTGGTATTTCCGCTCCGCTCCGGTGACTCCGAGCGAGGGCACCGCGCCAAAGTTGAACCAGGTGCCGTAGGGCCTCGCGCCGGCGACGTCCGTGCGACGTTCATCGATGGGAGCGAGCGCGGCGAAATCGGCCCGGACCAGCTCGCTCTTATCATCCGCCTCTCGCTCAGCATCGAGATGGAGGAGCAGATCGAAGCCGCCATGGTCGTTCGCGCGCGCGAACAGCCGATCGTCGCGGCCCGCGGCGGACACCTCGCGGAACGTGTCGACTTGTTCACCAGCGAGGTCCGAGCGGAGGATTCGTTTGCCGTCTCTACTGACGAACCAGAGGACGCAAGCCTTCGGCGGATGTAGTTAGGCGGCGGGCACGACCTCGATGCGCGTGAGCATGCTCGTGCGGCTGGCGGTCCAATACCAGCCGAAGAGAAGGAGGTAGCTGGCCAGGTTGATCAGCAGCGTGGCCTTGAACGTCTTTCGGATCGCCTGTTCCTGCTTTCGGACGAGCAGCCAGCAAAAGGGAAACTCGATGAGCAAAGCGACGACGAAGGCGACGAGGACGAAAACGCAGAACCAGAACCGGAGATTCTCGTGGGTGATTGAAAGGCACTCCGGACGCTTACGTTCCGCTACGTCTTCTCGCACCATGTGAGCGGCAGCTCGCCGGTGTTGCGCACCCAATCGACTTTCGGCCAGCCGCTCTTTGGCGCGGGTTCGCCCAGCACATGGCGTGTGCGCGATGGCCGGTGTTCGAGCGTGGTGGCGCCGTCGGTCAATTCGATGTGGCTCACCGCGACCTGGCCCACGCAACGCGTCGCGATGCGCAGAGGCGCGTCGGGATCGGCGACGGGGCAAGCAAACTCCAGGCGCATTTGAGTCGGATGCGGGCGTGCCGCGCGGGCGCGAAATTCAATCGTCACACGACCATAGATTTCGCGCCATGCGCCGTCGGGCTGTTGTTGTTCGACGACGACTTTTTGCCACGCGGGCGCGAAGTGATGCACGGTGAAGCGCAGCGTCCAGCGACCGAGCACGGGCGAGGCGCGGCGCGCGTGCGCGGGACGACGGGCGACCGCGCGCAGCCACGCCTGCCAGGCGCGCAGGCGGAGCGCGTCACCCGCGAGCACCCCCGCGTTTTGACTGGCTGGGAAAGATTCCGACGGACGCGACCACGTCCACATCTCGCGCGCGTCCTTGCGCGCGGCTCTTAGCCGGAGCGCGAGATCGGCCGCGGCCTCCTGTGCGGAGGCGAGCGTCTTGGCGAAGCTCGTGTAGCCACGGCCGTCCCGGCCGTGCTTTTGTTCTTCGGGCACGCCCGGCACGGGCATGGCTACACGAGCCAGACGCCGGAGGCGCGCGGCGTGGCTTGCGGCTTGGCGCACGAAGGCGTCGCGCGCGGCGAGGTAGGCTTGGAAACGAATCGTGGCGGCGAGCGGCGTCAGAGAGGCTTTGTGTGGCACGGGCGTCTCGCCCGTGGGTGGGACGCCCATGCCACCGCAACGCGCCGCGAGCCGGGAGAGACGGCGCGCCGCGGCGGCGTGGGACAGGGCGCTTTCACGGCGCGGGCCGACGGAGTCCCAGCGCGTGTTGATCTCCCAGCGGGAATTACCGGCGAAAGCCCGCGTGTCGGTGGCGAGCAGGCCGCGCGCGAGTGTGCGCGCGGAGACCGCTCCGAGACCGCTTGCGTAACGACAGAGGCCGGAGGCGAGGAGCGTGGAGGGATCGTCGCCGCGCTGCGGTTCGAGCCAGAGCGAGGCCGCGGCGGCGTCCATCAGCGTGGTCGTGCCAAGCGCGAGGCGGTAAGGCTCCCAGCTCGTGACGAGATAGCCCTCGGCGCGCCCGGCCCGCGCGCGACGCCACCAGGCGGCGAGGTTTTGCAGGCGTTCGCCCCAGACGGGCGCGACCTCGTGGCGGAAGGCGCCGTTCATCGGGCAGGCCC
>CAMLNJ010000446.1 GCA_946481225.1 uncultured Verrucomicrobiota bacterium
CCCCCGCCACCTCCTCCTCGCGCTCGGCTCTCCGACTCGCGTTGCTGCTGTCCTCCCTCGCCGCCGCCCCCGCGCTCACGCGGGCGCAGACCATCCCGAATTACGGCGACCTCAGCCTCGAGGAACTGATGAACGAAACCGTCACCTCGGTCTCCAAGCGGGAACAGAAACGCACGGACGCCGCGACCGCCATCACCGTTCTCACCAACGACGAGCTGCGCCGCTCCGGCGCCGTCAGCATCCCCGACGCGCTTCGCCTCGTGCCCGGCCTGGCGGTCGCCTCCGTCAACGCCAGCCAGTTCTCCGTCTCCTCCCGCGGTTTCAGCAACCTCTTCGCCAACAAACTGCTCGTCCTCGTCGACGGCCGCGCCGTCTACTCGCCCGTGTTCGCGGGCGTTTACTGGGATGTCGAACAGGCCATGCTCGAGGACGTCGATCGCATCGAGGTGATACGGGGCCCCGGCGCCACCGTATGGGGCGCCAATGCCGTAAACGGGGTGATCAATATCGTCAGCCGCGACGCCCGCGACACGCAGGGCGCCCTCGTCTATGGCTCCGCCGGCGACGTGCTGGAGACCGACAGCGGAGTGCGCTACGGCGGCCGGATCGGCGAACGCACCTACTACCGCGTCTACGCCGGAGTCCGCTCCGTCGACGATCACCCGCTCGCCAACGGCCGGCCCGCCGGCGACGGCTGGCAAGGACAGCAGGGCGGGTTGCGGTTGGACCACTACGTGTCCGAGGACACCCAGCTCACCTGGCAGGCCGGCGGCACCGGCTTCGATACGGACGACGACGCCATCGAAGACTACAACGCCAACACCCTCGGCCGCCTCACCCGCCGGTGGTCCGACAGATCCAGCCTCGAAATCCAGACCTACTTTGATCGCACGATGCGGAACGAGCCGGAGCGGGCCCGCCTCCGCACCGACACGGGCGATTTTTCCGCGCAGCACACCTTCGGCATCGGCGAACGCCACGACGTCATCTGGGGCCTCGGCTACCGGGCCATCGAAAGCGAAGTCGACCAAACGTCTCCCCTGCTCGAGGTCCGCAATGACGAGGCACGCACCGATCTCTACAGCTTTTTCGTGCAGGACGAGTTTCAGGTCCTCCCGGAAAAACTCACGCTCACGAGCGGCGTAAAAATCGAGCACAACGACTACACCGGCTTCGAGGTTCAGCCCGGCCTGCGCCTGGCGCTCAAACCCACCGCCCGGCAAACGCTATGGACCGCGGTCTCCCGCGCCGTGCGCACTCCGGGCAGCCTCGAGGGGCAAGACCTCCTCGCCATCGCCACCGGCGCGCCTTTCGTCGGCCCCGGCGGCGGCCTCTACCTCCCTCGCGTCACCGGCAACGCCGACCTGGCCTCCGAGGAGCTATGGGCCTACGAGTGCGGCTACCGCGTCCAGCCGGTCTCGCGCGTCAGCGTGGACCTCGCCCTCTTCTACAACGTCTACGAGGACCTCGCCTCCGCGAGCCAGGTCACCGGCTTCGTTCCGGGCCTCCCGCTCGGCACGGCCGAGATTCCCTTCGCCAATCTCCTCTCCGCCCAGACCTACGGCGGCGAGCTCGCCGTCACGGTTTCCCCGGTCGATGCCTGGCGCCTCACGGGAAGTTACTCTCTGCTGCTGGCCGACGTGAACGGCCCCGTCTCCGCCGATCTGGACGCGCTCGAGCACAGCGCCCCGCGCCACCAAGCCACCCTGCGCTCGTCCCACGACCTCACCCGCCGGCTCTGCGTCGACGGTCAACTCCGCTACGTCGACGCGATCCGCTTCGTGCCGTCCTACTTCACCGCCGATCTCCGCATCGCCTATCGCCTGAGCGACCGGCTCGAGATCGCCCTCGTCGGCAGAAACCTGCTCCAAGACCAGCACCTCGAACAAGGCCCCTCCTTCTTCACGGACACGGCCGAGGTCCCGCGCAGTTTCCACGGCAAGCTCACCTGGCGCTACTAACCACCGGCATGGCCTCTCCCGATCAACCTCGTCCCCCATCCCGGCGCCTCCGCCTGCTGCGGTTGCTCCATTCTTTCGCGCTGCTCGGGCTCTCGCTCGGCGTGGCGGCCCCGGCTCCCGCCGTCTCGAAGGAATACCAGCTCAAGGCCGGGTTCCTGTATAACTTCACCAAGTTCGTGCAGTGGCCGGAAGACCGTTTCGACGACGAGGGCAGCGCGATCGTCATCGCCGTGCTCGGCGCCGATCCTTTCGGCGGAGAACTCGACAAGGTCGTCAAGGACCGGATCGTGGAAGGCCGCGCCATCGTCATCCGCCGCGTCAAAACCGCCGCGGAGGTCCCCGGGGCGCACATCGTCTTCGTCGCCCGCGACGCCGAGCCGCTGTTCGCCGATTCGCTTCGCGCCTCGCCCGGCGTGCTCACCGTCGGTGAAAGCACCTCCTTCACCGCCCGCGGCGGAATCGTCGCCTTCTACGTCATGAACGAAAAAGTCCGCTTCGAGATAAACCAGAACGCGGCCGACAAAGCGGGCCTCAAGCTCAGCGGCCAGTTGCTCAAGCTCGCCGCCGACGGCCGACGCACCCCTTGAAAGCCCCCCATGCGCTTCCTCCACAATCTACCCCTCAAGCGCAAGCTGACCGCGATCAGCCTTCTCACCAGCGGCATCGCGCTGCTCCTGACCTGCGCCGCGTTCATCGTCTACGAACAGGTCTCGTTCCGCGGGGAACAGGCCCGCGAGCTTGAGACCGCCGCCCACATCATCGGCGCCAACAGCGCCTCTTCCCTCGCCTTCGACGACAACGACACCGCCACGCTCACCCTGAAGAGCCTGGAGCAACAGCCCCGCATCGTGCGCGCCTGCCTCTATGACGACAGAGGGAATGTCTTCGCGACCTACCAGCGCGATCCCTGGGCCGCGCTCGCTTGGCCGCAGCCGCGGGCGGACACCGTCTATCTCGATTCCGACTCGCTCGATCTCTTTGAAGCGGTCCGCTCCGGAGGAGACGTCGTCGGCACCCTCTACATCGAATCCGACCTCGACGAATTGATCGCCCGTCGCTGGCACTATCTGGGCATCGGCGCCGCCGTCTTCTTCGCCGCCATCCTCCTCACCTGGCTGATCGCGTCCCGCCTGCAGCGGCTTATCTCCGAGCCCATCGCCGAACTCGCCGCCATCGCCGGCCGCGTCGGCGCGGAAAAAGCCTACTCCATCCGCGCCACCAAGCTCGGCGACGACGAGATCGGGCGCCTGATCGACGGCTTCAACCACATGCTCGCGCAGATCGAGATCCGCGACGCCGAGCTCAAAGCCACCCACCGCGACCTTGAGCATCGCGTGGAGGAGCGCACCCGCTCCCTCGAGACCGCGACCCAGGAGCTGCTCGTCGAAAAAGCGCGCTTCCAGTTCATCTTCGATCACGCCCCCGTCGGCATCACCCTGCACTCCTCGGAAGAAGGCCGCCTTCGCAGCCGCATGATCAACGAGGCGCACCTCGGCATCTGCGGGCTCACCCGCGCGGATGTGGGCGAAGACTTCAGCGTCTTCCGCAAGATCACCCACCCCGACGACCTCGCTCGCCAGCTTCCCTTCCAGGAAAAAATCGAGCGTGGCGAAATTCCCAGCTTCTCGCTCGAGAAACGCTACATCCGCCCCGACGGCAAAACCGTCTGGGTCGTCTTC
>CAMLNJ010000447.1 GCA_946481225.1 uncultured Verrucomicrobiota bacterium
CCTCGTCCCCGGGGAGATGCTGGTCTTCACTCTCGCGAGCGACGCTTCCACCCCCACCGGCGCCCTTACCGTGCAGCTCGGATGGTTCACCGAAGGCCGCGGCACACGCGACGCGGCCATCGTCTGGAGCGAACAAATCCCGACGCTCGCTCCCGGCGCCGACCGCGGCTTCGAGGTCCGCCTGCCCGAGGCGCCCTGGAGCTTTTCCGGAAAACTCGTCGCCGTCGCGTGGCGGCTAGAGGTGCTCGACGACAAACGCCAACCGCTCGTCGCCGTCCCCCTCGTCATCGCCCCCGGAGGCGAAACGGTCGCGCTCCCGGCGCTGCCCAAGGAGCCCGCTCTCCGCAAATGGACGTTCCGGCTCCGCGCGAGATGACTCCCGCCCACAAGAATCCCTTTCGCACCTCGCGCCTGCTCGCGCTGCCCGTGCATTGGGGCGACGAGGCGCCCGAAACGCTGCTCGCCCGCTGGCACGCCGCCGGCCGACTCGGCGCGCTCGTCGGCCCGCATGGCACGGGAAAAACGACCCGCCTGCGCGCCTTGGCGGAACGCCTCGCCGCCGAAGGCTGGCGCATCGTCTGGATCCAGTGGCACGAGGACGGCGCGACCACGCCCGCCGACTGGCGCGCCGCCCTCGCCACGGCCGACTCGAACACCGTCCTCTGCCTCGACGGATCGGAGAATCTCGGCCTCCTCGCCGCGTATCGGCTCCGTCGCTACACCCGACGCGCCGGCGGCCTGCTCGCCACACGCCACCGCGCCTCGCCTTTTCTCCGCACCCTCGCCCGCCACGAGCCCGACGCCGCCGTTTTCGCCTCGCATGCCGCTCTTCTCGCCCCGGGAGGCGAACCCGGCGCCCGCGCCGCCTTCGCCTCCGCCCGCGGCAACGCCCACGAGGCCTTCCGTCTGCTCTACTTGGAATGGAACTGACCCGCAGGACCATCACTTTCCCAATATGCTATTTATAAGAATATTGGGCAGGCTCCCATATTTTCATCTCGCGATATGGGCCAGTGCCCATACTCCTTGGATTCCCGATGAAAATGACGATCGAAATCCCGGAGGATGTGCTCGCGGAGCTCATGCAACTCACCGGCCATGCGACGAAGCGGGAAGCGGTGGAATTTGCGCTCCGCGAAGCCGCCATCCGCGCCAAACGACATCGGGTGTGGAACAGCGCCTTCGACGGCATCTCCGCCGCCCAGTTGGCGGCCGACGCCGCCGCCAAACCCGCCGACCAGATCGACGCGCCCGACATCGACGAAGAGGCCGTGCGGCGCGCCCTTCTCGCCGACCAGCAGCGTCGCGCGTTCCAGGATCGCCTTTCGCGCGCCGATCCCGCGCTTAACGAGGACGCGGCGCCTTTCGACGAGCCAAAGCCATGATACCGCCGCTGGTGCTGGTCGACAGCAGCTACTTCGTCACGTGGCAAAGCCAAGGCCAGAGCCCCTTCGCGCGGCTTGATCGACATCGTGATCGCTACGATTTCGCGATCAACGGCGTCGTCTGGGGAGAAGTCTTGCGCGGTCGCAGCGACCCCAACGTCCGCGACCGCTACCATAGGGCGTTCATGCTAACGAGGCTCCTACATCTCTCCGCCACTGGTTGGCAGCGCGTCGCCCGCCTCGCGTGGGAGCTCGACCGCCGCGGCGAAGTCATCCCGCTCACGGACATCATAATCTCCGTGACCGCCCTTGAGCACGGCGCCTGCGTTCTCACCTTCGACCGCCACTTCCAACGAGTGCCCGGCCTCGTCGCGGTGAGCGACCTCGACTAAAGCCGGGGATAGTTTCGGCCTCCGCTCGCCCTTCCTCCCGCTCCGGGTAACTTGGCCGCCTGACGTCTCGTCTCTCGCCCCGTCGCCCCACCATGCCCGCCGACCGCCGCTTCCCGCTCGTCCTTGCCCTGCTCGCCGCCGCGGCGGGCGTCGGCGTGGTTTTCTGGCTTTTCCCCGTGCGCCCGACGGCCCCGGGGCACGCGCTCCTCCGACCCGACGTCGCCGCCACCCCCGCCAGGGCCGCCGCGAAACCGGCCGCGCAGGACGAAAACCTCCTCGGCGCCGCCGTCGACGCCGCCGCGCGCGCCGAGCTGGCCGCGCGCCTGAAGGAACGGCTCAACCGCCCCGGCCTGCGAGCCGACGAGGCGATCCTCACTTTCAAGGACGCCGCGGCCTACCGCCGTTTTCTCGAACGCGCCCGCGCCGCCGGCCTCGAGGTCCTCGGCAAGATCGACTCCCTCCACGCCGCGCGGGTCCGCGTCGGCGACTATGCCGCCCTGGTCGGCGAACTCGCGGGCAACGTCTCCGACTACGCCTCCGCCGGCCCCAACCCCGTCCTCTCCGCCACGCCCCCGCCCGTCGAGGACCGCGCCGCGCGCGCCGCCGTCCCCGTGGGCGACAACCTCCTCTCCGTCCTCGGCCTGCCCCCCGGCGCCGACATCTCCGGCTGGGGCCGCGGCGTCCTCGTCGCCGTCCTCGACGGCGGCGCCGCCCCGGATGCCACGCTCGGGACGCGCCTTCGGTATCAAGACATCGGATACGGCGTGACGAGCCTCGGCGAGGACGGCGCGCACGGCACCGCCGTGGCCTCGATCGTCGGCGGCGCGTCCCCCGGGACCCGGGGCGTGGCCCCCGCGGCCGACCTCCTCAGCATCCGGGTCACCGGCGCCGACGGCGCGAGCGACGCCTTCTCCGTCGCCCAAGGCGTCTACGCCGCCCTCGACGCCGGCGCGCAGGTGATCAACATCAGCCTCGGCGGCCACGCCACCTCCTCCGTCCTCGGCGCCGCCATCGAGGAGGCCATCGCCGCAGGCGCCGCCGTCGTGGCCTCCTCGGGCAACGACCAGGCGGCGAGCCTCTCCTGGCCCGCCGCCTACGCGGGTGTCGTCTCCGTGGGCGCGACCGACGCCGCCGGCGTCCAGACCATCTTCTCCAACTCCGGCGACGGCCTGCAGATCACCGCCCCCGGCTACGCCATCCAGGCCGCCGGCCCCGGCGGCAAGCCCACGAGCTTCAGCGGCACCTCGGCCAGCGCGCCCGTCGTCTCCGGCTCCATCGCCGCCCTCCTTTCGCAGTATCCCACGCTTACGCCGCTCGAGGCGGCCGACATACTCTCCACCTACTCGAACGATGGCGGCGTCGCCGGCGGCGACCCCGACTACGGTCGCGGCACGGTCAACCTCGGCTATGCGATGAATTACAACAATCCGAACTTCGTCGATCCGGCCATCTCCAGCCAGAGCTACAACCCCGCCGCCGGCACCGTCTCGATCGTCGTCCAGAACCGCGGGACCACCACCCTTTCCGGACTTGATCTCGCGGTGGACGTCGGCGACGCGACCACCACGCAAAACGTCCCCGGCCTCGCCCCCGGCGCCTCCGCGACCATCACGGTTCCCGTGAGCCCGGAACGTCGCGCCGCCGGCGGAATCTTGGTGGTGACCTCGACGCTCTCGCCCCCGCCGACCGACCAAAGCACGGCGAACAATCGCCGCACCGGCGCGATCGCCCTTCCCTGACCGCGGGCCCTCGCACGAAGGCCCGGCCTGTTCCCCCCCCCCCGCGCCGCCGGCCACCCCGCCGCGGCTCTTCCGGATGGACTCGCCGCGCCCGGGATTCACCAAAAGCAAAAACCCGCTC
>CAMLNJ010000448.1 GCA_946481225.1 uncultured Verrucomicrobiota bacterium
CGACGGAGTCGGGATTGTCGAGCCATTGGGCGTAGGCGGCTTCGATGACGTCGGAATTCGCGCGAGCGGCGAGGGGGACGGAGTTCATGGAGGGTTTGGCGAAAAGGGAAACGGAGAGCGACAGGCGCGAAGAACGCGCGAGGTCGTAACCGAGAGGAGTCGAAGGAAAATTTAGCCGATGCGTGGGAAGAGGGGAAAGGGGACGCTTATACCATCGCCGCGCAGGCTCAAGGGGCTAAGGGGTGGGTTGGCGGGTTTGAGTTTTACTAAACCTCTGGCAGGATCACTTTAAATTATCGAATACACGCAGCATGGAAACCGAGATCAAAGCATCCCTAATTGCGCTCCTTGACGCGATAAAGGCCTCTAATGCAAAGGTCATCGCCGTGGAGATGGCGCGCCTGGACGATTTCGCGGCGCGCGGCCGGATGTCGTTGCACCCGCAACTTCTTCATTTTCTTGAGCGTAGGAGCTACGCGAAGGCGGCGATGTTTCTCGGCGGAGCCTCGGATATCCCTGCGGGATTATGCGGCGGAAAAGCTGCCCGGCCGAGCGAGGAGGGTGCGCGATGAGCCGGCAGGAAAAGGGCAAGATCGCCACGGATGGCGGCGCGAATTTGGGCCAGAATCCCTTCGCTTCGAGCTTGGAAGGATTAGGCGCTCTGATGCCCGCCGGGCCTGCGGCGACCCCGGCGAAGCCCGCTGCGGCGGAGCCGGCGCCGGCGAAAAATCGCGGGCGCGTGGACGTGTTGCGCACGACGGCGGGGCGCGGCGGCAAGACCGTGACGGTGGCGAAGAATTTCGTGGGGATCGGTCTGCCGGAGAAGGAGGCGCTTTGCAAAAAGATGCGTGCGGCGGCGGGCTGCGGCGGCACCGTGAAGGACGGCGTGATCGAGATCCAAGGCGATCAGCGGGAGATCGTCGCGAAGGTGCTGCACGATGCAGGCTTTCGCCCGGTGCTGGCGGGAGGTTGACCGGCCTCGCCGTCCGGCGCGGCGCCGGTCGCGGTCTGGTGCTGGCCGTAGGAGCCGCAGGGCGCAGGGGGCGCGGGAGGAGGCCGGGATCAGTTTTGTAACCAGCCGTGCTTGTCGAGCCAGTGCGCGAGGAGCGAGGCCCAAGGCGGGCGCGGCGCGTTCATCTGGTATCTGTGGTTCGCTTTTTGATTTTGGGCGGTCGGGCGCGTCTCCGCCCCCGACCGCCTTGACTGCAAAAGCCTAGGTCCAACAAGCCGATGGTATCACAACTGACGGTTCTCGGCTGATCGGACCTTGCGGCCGTGCGGCGGCAGCGAAAGCAAGGCGGCCGAAACGAAAAAGCCGCCCGGAGGGGCGGCTTTCGTGGCGACGATGTATGTCAGCGGCGCTTTTTGGGCGCGGGTTTCTTTTTCTTCTTCTTGGGCGTGTCGTCGTCTTCGTCGTCCTCGTCCTCGTCGTCGTCTTCGTCGTCCTCCTCTTCGGAGTCGTCGTCGTCTTCTTCCGAGTCTTCGTCCTTATCCTCGCCCTCGCCCTTGGGCTTGTCGCCCTCGTCCTTTTCCTCGTCGTCCTCGTCCCACTTGAGGGAGGCGTCGTTTTTCATCGCCTCGTCGTCCTCCTCGTCGACGTCGGGCAGGTCGGCGTCGTCGATCTCGGCGTCGTCCTCGGAGGCGGCGGCGCGCTCGCCTTCCTCGTCATCCTCGTCGAAGCCGGCGGGGGTGTAGTCGAGGATCGAGCAGAGTTCCTCGAATACATGCACCGCCTTGCCCTCGATGAAGCTGGCGTTCTGCTCCTCGCGGAGTTCGTCCTCGACCTCGTCGACGGTGAGCTTCGACTCGAACTTGAAGACGTCGTTGAGGAGCTTCACGCGGCAGCGCGTGAGGTGGTCGAGCAGGTCGGCGAAGGGGCCGTTTTCGTCGTCGACGACATCGGCGAGGATGAAGAGCTTTTCGTCGGAATCGAAGATGGAGTCTTTGACGCGCTTCAGGCGAATGCGCGCTTTGCCGGCTTCCTTCTCGATGCGGAAGGGGATGAACGCCGCCTCGAAGATGTCTTGGTCGAAGCCGTAGTCGCGGAGGGGTTCGCAGAGTTCGATCAGGTGAGCGGCTTGGCGCGGGTCGACGATACTGAGGCCGTCGGTGTCCCAGCGCACGGGGTCGCTGACCTCGTCGACCCACCAGTTGTGGTCTTCACCGAGACGGACGATGCACCAGTCGAGAATTGCGGAGGAGTTGGCCATGGTTGCGAAGAGGAGATAGGGGAGTGGCGCGCAGCCATGCGAACGGCGCGGGGCGAGTCAAACCGCGAAACACGGCTTTTTTGCGGAGGGAAAAAACGAGCTCTGCGGCGGGCAAAGCGAGCGCGGAGGCTGGGATAGGAGTGGCCGAGGCCAAGTCCGAAAACGTGGGGAGCGGCCGGGGCGGGGGATGGGGTGGTCGCCGGTTCTTGCCTTCGGGGCCCCGTTTGATCGACGTTCACTCGTTTATGGACGCGCTGTATAGAACTGTGTTGAAGCCGATGCTGTTCCGGATGGACCCGGAAGAGGCGCATGAGCGGAGCGTGGACGCGCTCGCGCTCCTTGGGCGGGTCGCTCCGTTGTGCCGCGTGATGGAGGCGCTTAACCGTCTTGATCCGGCCGCGCATCGCCCGGTGCGTGTCTTCGGCCTGGATTTTCCGAACGCGGTCGGGCTGGCGGCTGGTTTCGATAAAAACGCCCGCGCCTGGCCGGCGGCCGCCGCCTTGGGTTTCGGCCATGTCGAGATCGGCACCGTCACGGCGCTGGCGCAGCCGGGCAACCCGAAGCCGCGCTTGTTCCGCTACCCGGCGGAGAAGGCGGTCATCAATCGCATGGGTTTCAACAACGAGGGCAGCGAGGCGGTGGCCGCGCGCCTGGCGTCCCAGCCCGGGCCCGGCCGGCGGCGCATCCCGCTCGGCGTGAATCTCGGCAAATCGAAGGTTACGCCCAACGAGGAGGCCACGCAGGATTACCTGACGAGTTTCGGCCGGCTCGCCGGTCACGCGGACTACGTGGTGGTGAATGTATCCAGCCCCAACACGCCCGGCCTGCGGGCGCTTCAGGACGAGAAACCCTTGCGGGAGCTGTTGGGCGCCCTGAGCGCCGCGAACCGCGCGCGGGGAGAGGGGCGTCGTCCGCTGTTGCTCAAGATCGCCCCGGATCTGAGCTGGCTGCAGATCGACGCCGCGCTGGGCGTCATCGCCGAGTTTGGCCTGGATGGCATCATCGCGACCAACACCACGCTGGCGCGCCCGGGCAGGTTCGCCGAGATCGGCCAAGCGGGCGGCCTAAGCGGCGCCCCGCTGCTCCGTCGTAGCACGCAGATCGTCGCTTATATCTCCCGGGTCATGAACGGCCGCCTGCCGATAGTGGCCGCGGGCGGGATCACCGACGAGGCCGGCGCCGGCGAGAAACTGGATGCCGGCGCGTCTTTGGTGCAGGTGTATACCGGAATGATCTACGAGGGCCCCTTTTTCGCCGCCCGTCTGGCTCGCGCGTGCGCGGCGCGCCAGCGACTCTGAGTGACTGGCCGAGGTCGCGCCAAGCGCTCCTATCTGCCCTGTCTACATAGAAGCTGGGATAACCGCCCCGAACGATACCGACCGCCGCCCGAGCCGATTCGTCGCTCGTCGGCGGTCTT
>CAMLNJ010000449.1 GCA_946481225.1 uncultured Verrucomicrobiota bacterium
CTCCGGTTTATTTACAAGATACAGCCTAGCTAGGGAGCGGGCCGCGGCGCCAAGGGCCGGAGGATCTTGGCGTCGAAGACGAAGGGCCCGGCGGGGAGGACGCTGGCGAGGACGGCTAGGGCGGCGGTTTTCCAGCTCCAGCGGTGGTCGAGCGCCACGGGCACGAGCGCGAGGAGGTAGAGGAGAAACAGGACGCCGTGCGCCATGCCTACGTAGCGGACCACGAGCGGCTGGCCCGCGGCGTATTTGAGCGGCATCGCGATGAGCAGGAGCATGAGGAAGGAGAGGCCTTCGAGAAAGCCGATGAGACGGAGACGGGAAAGGGATGTCGCGAGCATGGTTGCGGCGTCTTGCGCCGCGGAATGACGAATGACGAAGGTCCGAGGGCGAATGGAAGGCGGAAGTGGAGATTTGCGGTGGAAGGGGGCGGGCTTGTTTCCACGGCGGCGTCGGGCTTGCGGAGCGGGCGCGGGCCGGCAGTTTGCGCGCATGGCAAATCCACTCTCGGCGTATTCGGAACTTCGGGCGCGGTTGAGGCGCGTGCATGTGCTCGGTTCGGTGGCGGGTCATCTGGGCTGGGACGAGCAGGTCAACCTGCCGCCGGGCGCGGCCGGGCAGCGGGGCGAGCAAATGGCGTTGCTGGCCGAGCTGGCGCACGCCGAAGGCACGGCGAAGGAACTGGGAGCGGCGCTCGCGGCGTGCGAGGCGGCGCCCGAGGGCGCGCTCGACGCGGACGCGCGCGTGGTCGTGGCGGCGGCGCGGCGCGACTATGATCGGGCCACGAAGTTGCCGGCGGAACTTGTCGCGGAGAAGGCGCGCCTGAGCAGCGAGGCCTACCACGCGTGGGCGTCGGCGCGCGCGGCGCGGGATTTTCCGGTTTTCGCGCCGTTTTTGGAGAAGCATCTCGCGCTCGCGCGGCGCGAGGCGGAGCTGCTCGGCTACGGCGAACGACCTTACGATCTGGCGATAGACAAACACGATCCGGGCCTGACGGCGGCGCAGGTCGACAAGCTCTTTGGCGAGCTGCGCGACGGCCTGGTGCCGTTCGCGCGTCGGATCGACGCCAAGGTCGAGGCGGCGCGGGCGCGCGGCGAGATTCCGGTGCAATTGAAGGGTTTCGACGTGGCGGCGCAGCGCGAGCTGGTGCGGCGCGTGACGGGGAGGCTGGGCTTCGACTACGAGCGCGGGCGGATCGACGTGTCGTTGCATCCCTTCTGCGAGGGTTCGGGCGACGACGTGCGGCTGACCACGCGCTTCGACGCCGACAATCCGCTCGACGCGCTTTACAGCTCCATCCACGAGGCGGGCCACGGCATGTATGAGCAGGGCCTGCCGCGCGAGCACGCGGGCACGGCGCTGGCGCAGGCCGCGGGCATGGCGGTCCACGAGTCGCAGAGCCGTCTTTGGGAAAACCAGGTGGCGCGTTCGCGGGCCTTCTGGCGCTGGCTGGAGCCGGAATTGCGCGCGGCGTTCCCGGGGCCGCTGAGCGGCGTATCCGTGCAGCAGTTACACGCTGCGGCCAACGCGGTGGAGCCGGGAGGCATGATCCGCGTCGACGCGGACGAGGTGCATTACAACCTGCACATCCTTCTGCGCTTCGATCTGGAGAAGCGGCTTTTCGCCGGAACGCTGAAGGTGGCGGAGCTGCCGGAGGCGTGGAACGCGCTGGCCGAGGATTTCTTCGGACGGCGGCCGGAGCACGCGGGCGAAGGCGTGTTGCAGGACGTGCATTGGAGCGGCGGCGCCTTTGGATATTTTCCGAGCTACACGTTGGGCAACATGATCGCGGCGCAGCTTTGGGCGTCGGCTCAGGCGAGGCTGCCGGGGCTCGAGGCGCGGTTTGAGAAAGGCGAGTTCGGCTCGCTGCTCGGCTGGCTGCGGGACGAGGTGCACGCGAAAGGGCGGCGGGAGGACGCGTTTGCGCTCACGAGGCGGGTGACGGGCGCGGAACTGGGGGCGAAGGCGCTGCTGGCGTATCTGGAGGAGCGATACGGCGGCTGAAATTTTAACCGCGGATGGCGCGGATGGACGCGGATGAAGAGACGGGGTTTTGAGCACGGATTTTGCGAAATATCACGAAGGAAGACGCCCTTGCGTGTTCCGGATCCGCGCCCATCGGCGTAATCCGCGGTTAACTTTCTTCGTTTTTTATCCGTGTCGATCCGTGTGATCCGTGGTGAAGGATTGGGGCATGGCTTTTGAGCTGATCGATTCGCACACGCATCTGGAGAGTTTCGACAAGCGCGGGGAGACCGGCGCGGTGCTCGCACGGGCGCGGGAGGCCGGCGTGACGCGCTTGGTGACGATCGGGACGAGCAGCGAGGATTGGGCGCGTTATCGCGGGCTTGCGGAGAAGCACGCCGGCGCGGTGTTTTATGCCGTCGGGCTCCATCCGTGCTCGGTGGATGATCGGTGGAGCGAAGAGATCGCGCAGATCGAGGCGTTTTGGAGCGGCGACGGCGCGCGGCCGGTGGCGCTGGGCGAGTGCGGGTTGGATCGTTTTCATCTGCCGAAGGACGACGTGGCTCAGGCGGAGAAAATCTTCGCATGGCAGCGCGCGGCCTTCGCGGCGCAGTTGCTGATCGCGGAGCGGCTGCGTTGTCCGCTGGTGGTGCATTCGCGCGGGGCCTTCGCGGAATGCGTGGAGATGATCGACGCGAGCGGCGTGGGCTGGGAACGCGTGGTGTTCCACTGCTTCACCGAGGGCGCGGCGGAAATGGCCGAGCTGACGCGGCGTGGCGGGCGCGGATCCTTCACCGGCGTGGTGACGTATAAAAACGCCGAGACGGTGCGCGCGGCGCTCGTGGCGCAGGGCGTCGAGCGGCTGATGCTCGAGACGGACGCGCCTTATCTCACGCCGGTGCCGCATCGGGGGAAGGCGAACGAGCCGGCGTTCTTGAAATTCACCGCCGAGGCGGCGGCGCAGGCGCTGGGCTTGCCGGTGGCGGAACTGGCCGAAAAAGCGACGGCGAACGCGCGATCGTTTTTCGGGATATGAGAGGCCAAATCGCCGAAGGACTCAGACCGTTTCGTTCCGTCGTATAAAAACTTCAGGAGGGCTGTCGTGTAGGCCAGGCCGTTGGCCTGGCAGCCCGACCAGCGGTCGGGCCTACAATGCCGCTGTTTTATATGTTTGGATGCGAAATGGTTCAGACTTTGACGCGAAGACGCGAAGGACGATCCGAAGATCGCAAAGGGGCTGCCCTCCCTGTATTGTCACCACGTTATCCTGAAGCCCGGCAGGGGCGGTCCCGCCTTGTCTTATGAAATGGCGCCGCCGCAGAGCGGCCCGGCTTACTTTTTCTTGGAGCGCGAGCCGCTGTCGCGGTCGGAGCCGGAACGTTTGTCGCCGCCGGAGCCGCGGCCGGCGTTGAGCAGGGTGCCGCCGATCACGCCGACGGCGAAGACGGCGAAGTAGACGAGCGCGGCGGAGGTTTGCGCGGGCTTGTCGAGGAGCAGGCCGAAACGGAAGGCGATTTGGTGGGTGTTCTCGGTGCCGATGTAGACGACCAAGAAAAGGATGATGAGGAAAGCGAAGGTGCGGAAGAGGACGGAAGCCATGGTGGTGAAGACGGGATCGGGGCGGAGGCTGCGCGCGC
>CAMLNJ010000450.1 GCA_946481225.1 uncultured Verrucomicrobiota bacterium
GCTTTTGCGGTCGGCGTCCGTTCCGCCCTACGCCGGGCATAATCCGGTCGCGTCGTGGGTGATGCTGGGGATGCTCGTCTTGGTTGGCGCGTTGGTTGGCACCGGGCTCTCGGGCGGCGACGATCCGCACGAGGCGCTGGCGGTGGCGCTGGCGGTTTTCATCGGCCTGCATCTCGCCGGCCTGCTTTGGCACGGGCTCCGGTATCGTGAGAACATCGCCCGCGCCATGATCGACGGGCGCAAAATCGCCGACGACGGCGCGGCGATTCCCCATGCCTCGCCCAAGGCGGGATGGTTGGTCGTCCTGCTGCTCGCCGTGTGGATCGTGGTGCTTGTCCGCGGCTACGATCACACCGAAGGAACACTGCGCCTGCCCTTGCTCAAGCGGCCGCTGATCCTGACCGACGGCGCGGGTGAGGATGGGGAGAGCCCGTAGGTCCGAAGCCGTGCCGGCCGTGCGCTCCGTGAAGCGCGCCACAGGCTGAAGCGCGCCCGAGGACGGGCGCGGCTACATTTTTCCGATGATAACGGTTCGGTGCGCGCTCAGCCGCGGGTTTCGCGGCGGACGCGCTCTTTCTCGTCTTCGCGCTCCTCGTCGAGGCGGACTTTTTCGCGGGCGAGCTGGGTGCGGACCTGCTCGGCGGCGTCGGCCTCGCCTTCGGAGAGGGCCTTTTCGAGCTGTCCTGTCAGGAAGACCTCCCGCTCGGCCCACTTTCCTTTGTAAAGGGTGTCGATCTCGGCGAGCCGGGCCTTCTGGGCGGACGAGAGGGGCTTTTCCTTGGGCTCGGATTTGGCGAGCCGTTCCATCGCGAGTTCGTAGGCGCTTTTCATGAGGCGGACACCAAAGCCGCACGCGCTTGCGGGCTCAAGCGCGGCCGTCGCGAGTGGTGCCGGCTTGGGCGTGACGGGAAGTGATGTCGGCCAGATCTGCCTCCGGCGTGGCACGAGCGTCCCGCTCGTGGCGGGCAGGCGTCCCGGCTGCCAGTTTCCGGAACATGGGCGGGACGCCCATGCCACCCAAGCGACATCGTTTCCTGTCGCACCCCGCCGGCTCAAGGCGCCGGGCGCAGAAGTTCCTCGACGAGGGTTTTCACGACCGCGTCGACGTCGGTGGAGTTGGCGATGTAGCGCAGCCGCCAGGCCGAGGCGTAGGGACGTTTCTCCTCCGGATCGTGCAGATCGAGGCGCAGGTAGGTCATGTGTTCGCCAAAGTCCCAGGTCCAACGGTCCTCGTAATGGAGCACGGCCTCGGCTTTTTCGGGCATCATCGTGAGGGGGCCGCTTTCGGCGTGGAGGCCGCGGGCGCGCAGGGCGGCGGCGACGCGACCGGCGATGCGGTGGTTGTCGGAGAGGTTTTCGGCGACAAAGATCTCCTGCGGAGTCGCGGGGTTTCTGCCCTTGTTGACGGTGCGCTCGATGTGCGTGCAGCCGACGAGCGACAGCAACAGAGGCGCGAGGACGGCGATGACGCGACGGCGGGAATGGAGGCGGCTCACGGTGCGGAGAAAGCCGCACGCAAGCGGGCGGGGGATCGGCTGGCGAGCGGGATCAGGTTTCGTCGTCGACGGGCGGGGCGGCCTTGGGGATCCCCGCGCCGAGCTCGATCTCGTGCGGGTGGTTGCGCCGGTCCTTGCGCAGGCCGTGGCGCCGCTCGAGGAGCTGGGTGAGTTTGGCGACGAGCTCGTCGATGACGTCGTAACACTCGGGCCCTTCGGCGGAGGCGTTCAGGTCCGGGCCGCTGATCTCGATCCGGGCGCTCGCGCGGTAGAGGGGCTTTTGCCCGAGCGTCTGATTGAGCTGCAGCCGCAGGTTGATGCGAAGGATGAAGGGATTGCGTCGGAGCAGGCCGGAGAGCTTGTCGCGGAGGACGTCTTGCAGCGCGGGCGTTAGCTCCATGTGGATGCCTTGGAGGAGGATCTTGGAGGCGATGTTGTCGGAGTCGGATGAGGGCTTCATGCGGCATGAGACCGCGGGGACGGCGCCGCGTTCGCGGAGGAATCTCCCGAAAGGGAGCGGGGGGCGGAGCCCCGGACGGCGGGCGGCGTGGCCGGTCAGGGCGCGGCCACGGACGGGGCGCAGTGCGGGCAGGAGACGTCGGGGACGTAGCGTGGATCGCGCTGCTCGGCGACGGTGAGCGGGATCTGGCAGGCGAAGCAGAGGACGGACTCGGTCTCGCGCAGCCCGGGGTCGACGCCGACGCGGCGATCAAAGACGAAGCACTCGCCCTCATAGTGCGCGCCGCCGCAGAGCTCGAAGTATTTGAGGATGCCGCCTTCGAGTTGGTAGACGTTTTCGAAGCCCTCGCGGACGAGGAGCGGGGCGGCTTTTTCGCAACGGATGCCGCCGGTGCAAAAAGTGACGACCGGCCGGTGCTTGAGCTCGGCGGGCAGGGCGCGGACGGCGGCGGGGAAGTCGCGGAAGTTGTCGATGTGCGGAACGAGCGCGTGGCGGAAGGTGCCGAGCTTCACCTCGTAATCGTTGCGGGTGTCGAGGAGGGTGACGGGGCGGCCCTCGTCGAGCCACTGTTTGAGTTCGCGGGGATCGAGGCGCGGGGCGGGAGCGCGGGCGGGGTCGATGCCTTCGACGCCGAAGGCGATGATCTCTTTTTTCACCTTCACCAGCATGCGGTTGAAGGGCTGCTCGTCGGAGAGGCTTTCCTTGGGCGTGAGGTCGGCGAGGCCGGGGAGGGCGCGGAGGTCGGCGAGCAGGGCGTCGGTGGCGGCGCGCGGACCCGCGACGAAGAGGTTGATGCCCTCGGTGGCGAGCAGGATGGTGCCGCGCAGGCCGAGCTCGGCGGTGCGCACTCGCAGGCGGTCGCGCAGAACGGTCAGGTCTTCGGCCGCAAAGGGCGTGAAGCGATAGGCGGAGAGATTGACGACGGCGGGCGCGGACATGCTCCGCTTATGGGAAGCATCAGCGGAAGGCGTGGCAAGACGCGCGCGGCGGGCGGTTTTTGGCGAAGGGTGGGCGCGGCTTGGCGGACGCTCGACGGATTCGGGCGCGATCCTGATGCAGGAGACATTATGGCCTCGCAAAACGCCTCCTCCCCCAAGCTCTGCAATCCCGCCGTGGTCGGCCTCGCCGGCTTCGGTCTTACCACGCTGGTGCTCCAGCTCCACAATCTCGGGCTCGTGGGCCTCGGGCCCGTGGTCTGGCTCGGACTCGTCTTCGGCGGCGCCGCGCAGCTTTTGGCGGGCCTGCAGGAGATGAAGACCGGGAACAACTTCGGTTACTGCGCCTTCACCTCCTACGGCGCGTTTTGGATCGCGCTGTGCCTCATGTTGCTCGCGGGCAACTACGGTCTTTTCAAGGCCTCCCACACGGACGTGGGCTGGTTCCTCGTCGCGTGGACCTTGTTCACCGTGATTCTCTGGGTAGGGTCTTTGCGGATACACGGGGCGATGGCGACGACCTTCACGCTTTTGCTCGCGGGCTTCGTGCTGCTCGACCTCGGGCACTTCGGCTTTCCCACATGCAACACGGTCGCGGCCTATGTGCTGATCGGCTGCGCGCTGATGGCGTGGTATATGATGGCGCGCATCATCCTCAACGAGCTCTACGGCCGCGAGCTGCTGCCGGCGGGCAA
>CAMLNJ010000451.1 GCA_946481225.1 uncultured Verrucomicrobiota bacterium
GGTGGACGTAGCCATTTACAAGCGGGGACGCTTGGGCACAGTCCGCCGCATGTTAAAGCGGATTGTCAGCATCGGACTGGGCGTGATCGCCGGTTATCTCATGGCGCTCGGCGCCGTGCAGGTGGTCGCCGCGTGGGGCCTCTGGCCTGATCGCGAGACCAGCCGCGCCGCCGACCAGGTGACGCAGGTCATGCGCTTGCTCAACAAGCACTACGTCGACGCTTCCAAGGTGACCGGCGGCAAACTCGCCGATCAGGCGATCAAGAGCATGGTCGGCGAGCTCGATCCGTATTCGCAGTTTCTGCCGCCCCGGGACTACAAGCAGCTCGAGGAGGAGGTGGACGGGGCCTTCGGCGGTATCGGCGTGCAGGTCGAGGAACTCGACAAACGCATCGTCGTCGTGGCGCCGATCGCGGGGACGCCCGGGGAGCGCGCGGGAATCCTGCGCGGGGACGTGCTCGTGAAAATCGACGGGGCCGACGTGCGCGGGTTAAAGGTGGAGGAATTCGTGGGCAGGTTGCGCGGCGAGCCCGGCACCGCGGTGGCGGTGACCGTCGAGCGCGGCGCGCCCCCGCAGGAGATCGAGTTCAAGCTCAAGCGTGAGATCATCAAGGTGGAGAGCGTGTGCGACGTCGGGTTGCTCGAGGGCGGCATCGGCTACGTTCGCGTGACGATGTTTGCCGAAAAGACGGGCCGTGAATTCGGCGAGGCGATCAAAAGGCTGCGCGCGCAGGGAGCGGAGGCGCTCGTGATCGACCTGCGCAACAACCCCGGCGGCCTGCTCACCGCGGCGGTCGAGGTCGTGGAGCCCTTCTTCCCGCGCGGCGAACTCGTCGTCTACACCCAGGGGCGCCAGAAGGACGACCGCATGGAGCTTCGTTCCGACAATGGCATCGATCCTTGGCGAGTCCCGCTGGCGATTCTGGTCAACGGCGGCAGCGCCAGCGCGTCCGAGATCGTCGCGGGCGCGATGAAGGACACGAAACGCGCCGTCCTCGTGGGCGAAAAGACCTTCGGCAAGGGCTCGGTGCAGACGATTTTCAAGGTCAAGGGCGAGGCCGCGCTGCGGCTCACCACGGCGCGTTATTACACGCCTTCCGGCGTCACCATCCACGAGAAGGGCATCCAGCCCGACATCAAAGAGGTGCTTACGCCCGAGCAGGAGAAGGCGGTGTTCCTGCATCGACTGCGGCCCGACATCACCGATCCGAAGACTTTTGCGGCGCGCTTCGGCGTGCCCTTCCACGAAGACACCCAGCTCGCGGTCGCGTTGCGCGAGCTCAAGGCCGAGCTGGCCGGCGCGCCCCCGACCCGCGCGAGCGGGGAACCCGTTCCGTCTGACACCGAGGTGGTCGCCGCGGCCAAGCCGGTCGCGGAAGCGCAGCCGGAGGCTCCCGTGGCCGCCCCGACGGAGGCGCGGCCATGATCCTCGCGCTCGAGAGTTCCTGCGACGAGAGCGCCGCCGCGCTTTTCGACCCCGCCCGCGGCCTCGTCGCGGAATGGGTGCACAGCCAGATCGCCATCCATGAGAAACACGGCGGCGTCGTGCCGGACCTAGCCACACGCGAGCACCTGCGCACGATCGAGCCGCTCCTTGCGCGAGCGCGCGAGGCTTCGGATGGATTTCGCGCGGTGACGGAGCTTGCCGTCACCCAGGGCCCGGGCCTCGCCGGTTGCCTGGCCATCGGGCTCGCCTCGGCCAAGGCGCTCGCCTTCGCGCTGGGCAAACCGCTCAAGGGGGTAAACCACCTGCGCGGCCACGTGTGGTCGCCGTTTATCCCGCTGCACGGCGAAAATCCGGCCGCGTTCGATGAGCGCGTGCGGGAGCTCTTGCCGCATCTCGCGCTGGTCGTTTCGGGTGGCAACACCCTCCTCGCGGTGCTCGACGAAAAACGCCGCATCCGCGTCCTTTCCTCGACGCGCGACGACGCCGCGGGCGAGGCCCTCGACAAAGGCGCGAAGCTCCTCGGCCTCGGCTACCCCGGCGGTCCGCTGGTCGAGCGCGCGGCCGCGGCCGGCGGGCGCCCCGACGCCTACGATTTCCCGCGCGGTCTCGGCCCCCGCGCGGAGTTGGACTTCAGCTTTTCCGGCCTCAAGACCGCGCTGCGCTACCAGCTCGAAAAAATGACGCCCGCGGAGATCGCCGCGGAGACGCCGAACCTCTGCGCGAGCTATCAGCAGGCGGTGATCGACGCGCTCACCCGAAAGGCCAAGGCCGCTCTGGCCCGCGGGGCGGGGGAGGGCGCGCCGTTCCGCAGCGTCGGCCTCTCGGGCGGCGTGGCGAACAACAAGGCCCTCCGCGCCGCCTTCGCCGCGCTCGCCGCCAAGGCCCGCGTGCCGGTGCTCGCGGCCGAGCCGCGCCACACCGGCGACAACGCCGGCATGATCGCTTTCGCCGCCTGGGCCGACCCCGCGTCGCGGGCGCGTCCGCTCGACGAGGGCGCCGCCGCGCTGGAGATCCAGCCCGGCTGGGAGCTCACCCACGCCTGAGCCAAAGCCGAGGCTTCCGCCCGCGGCCCCGTTGGCCCGCCTTTCGCGTTGCGAGTCTGTCCGCGTCCTCCTGAATCCTCCATTTTTTCGATAAACCTCTTTCCATGGCGAAATCATCCCAAGCCTCCTGGGGCGGCCGTTTCTCCGCCGGCCCCGCCGACCTCATGCTCCGCTTCAGCGAGTCGGTGTCCTTCGACAAGCGCCTCGCGCCCTTCGACATCGCGGGCAGCAAGGCCCACTCCGCCATGCTCGCCCACGTCGGGCTGATCACGAAAAAGGAGCGCGACGCCATCCACGCCGGCCTCGACCAGATCCTCGCCGAGATCGAGGCCGGAAAATTCACCTGGAGCATGCAGCTCGAGGACGTTCACATGAACATCGAGCAGGCGTTGACGAAGCGCGTGCCCGCCGCCGCCAAGCTCCACACCGCCCGCTCCCGAAACGACCAGGTCGCGACCGACATGCGCCTCTGGTTCAAGCACGCCTGCGACGAGGTCATGGCCCGCCTGCGCCTCGCCCAGCGCGCCCTGCTGGAGCTCGCGCAACGCGATGGCGCCACGCTCATCCCCGGCTACACGCATCTCCAGCGGGCCCAGCCCGTGCTCCTCGGCCACCATCTCCTCGCGTGGCTCGAGATGCTCGAACGCGACCACTCGCGTTTCGCCGCCGTGGCCAAACACGCCAACTGGTGTCCGCTCGGCGCCGGCGCCATCGCGGGCACCACGCTGCCGATCGACCGCGAGTTCACCGCCAAGGCCCTGGGCTTCGTCGACGAGAAGGGACGCCCCCGCGTGTCTCAAAACTCGATGGACACCGTCGCCGACCGCGACCTGTTCCTCGAGTTCGCCGCCGCCTGCGCGATGTTCGGCGTGCATGCCTCGCGCATCGCCGAGGATCTCATCCTTTGGTCGAGCTCCGAGTTCAAGTTCGTCGACCTGCCCGACGCCTTCTGCACCGGCTCCTCGCTCATGCCGCAAAAGAAGAACCCCGACTCCTGCGAGCTCCTGCGCGGCAAGTCGGGCCGCCTCGTGGGCAATCTCTCCGCGCTCCTCACGATGGTGAAGGGCCTGCCGCTCACCTACAACCGCGACA
>CAMLNJ010000452.1 GCA_946481225.1 uncultured Verrucomicrobiota bacterium
TCCCGGGGGGGGTGGACTAGGCGTGTTTCTTTTTGGCGCCGTGGTCTTGTTTGTTCACGGTTTTCCAGGCGATGGCTTTGGCGCGGCGCGGACTGGCTCCCCGTTTGCGGTAGCCGGCTTCGATGTGGGCGGCCTTGCGCTTCTGCTTCGGGCTGTAGGCGGCTTTGCTTCCTTGTGGCATGGCGGGAATAGGGTCGAGGGTTTGCGGCGGAGCGGACGAGACGTCCGCTCCGCCGGAGGGACATGGGCAGGACTCCCGTGCCACGGGTCGGATCACGGGCGGGACGCCCGCGCCACTTTCGCAAATCAGTCCTCGGATTCGGCGCCTTGCTCGGCCTCGATGTTGATGCTCGAGGCGATCTCGGTGAGCTCCTCGTCGGTGGCGGATTCCTCCTCGAGCGTCGCTTCGAGGAGCGAGCGCACTTCGTCGTAGCCGAGCAGCTCGGCAAACTCGCGGAGCGTGCCGTAGCCGGCTATTTCGTAGTGCTCGATTTTTTGCGCGGCGCAGATGAGGGCGGCGTCCTTCACGCTGTCGGTGGCGTCCTCCGCGATGGTTTCCTGGCCTTCGGCGATGAGGCCTTCCATCGCCAGGCACTTTTTGCCCTTGGGCGTGAACTCGAGGATCTTGGCGATCTGATCGAGGCGGTTCACCTGTTCCTGGGTCTGGGCGAGGTGCTTTTGGAAGCCTTCCTTGAGGCGTTCGTCGGTGGCGGCCTTGGCCATTTTGGGCAAGGCCTTCACGAGCTGGGTCTCCGCGCTGTAGAGATCTCTGAGTTCGTGAATGAGGAGGTCGTGGAGGGTTTCGATTTTGGACATGGTGATGGCGGGGGTTGGATGCGGGAACGAGGGGTGCAGAGGCGATGCCAGCGCGGCGGGCGGGAAAGTAAGGCGCTTGGCGGCAGCGCGATAAAATCCTCCCGGCGGCGCGGCGGACGGATCGCGGGCATCGGGACGGTGCGATGTGCAACGGGCGGGCGGCGCGCGATGCAACGCCAGGCGGGGGCGCGCGGAACGGCCGGTGACGGGCGAATCGATGTCCGGCGGCCGACGTCGCCGAGGCCGGCCCGGTGTTTCCGGGCGGGATCAGACCGCGGCGTCGCGGGGCCAGCGGAGGTCGGCGACCAGGGGGAAGTGGTCGGAGGCGACGCCGGTGAGGTGGGTGCGCGGCGACTCCACGCCGAGCACGGTGAAGTGCGGCGAGAGGAAGACGTGATCCAGGCGCGCGACGGCGCAGACGGTGGAGAATGTCTTGAGCACGGGGCCGCGGGAGTGTGCGAGTTGCGCGTCGCGGAAGCGGGCGGCGAGGCGGCGGTAGTTGCGGCCCGGGGGCGTGAAGTTGAAATCGCCGCAGAGGACGAGCGGCGTGTCGGGCGGGAGGCCGCCGATCCAGTGCGGACCGAGAAGGGCGTCGACCTGCGCGGTGCGGTCGGAGCGACCGAGCGCGAGGTGGGTCGAGATGACGTGAAGTGAGCGCAGCCCCATCTGCACCTCCACCCAGATGGCGCCGCGCGGTTCCTTGTAGGAGGCCTCGCGGACGAGGGGGAGCAGCCCGACGGCGTTGACGGTGAAGGGATGCCGGCTGAGGAGGCCGTGGCCGTAGGCGTCGGCGCCGTGGAGGGTGGGGCAAAATACCGAGTGCATGCCGAGTTCGGCGGCGATTTGCTCGGCCTGGTTGAAGCCGACGGCGGACACCTCCTGGAGCGCGATGATGTCGGCGTCGATCTCGGCGAGGATGCGGAGAATGCGGCGCACCGACTGGCGTCCGTCCATGCCGATGCAGCGGTGGACGTTGTAGGTGGCGATGCGGAAGGTCTCGGGGTTGAGCGAGGGGGCGGGGACGTCGCGGTGGAGGCGCTCGCGGCCGAGGGTGTGGCGGGCGGCGGCGTAGAGGTGGCCCGGTCGCAGCCATTCGCCGCGGCTGGCGCCGATGCGGGCGCGGCGGGGGATGAGGAGGAGGCCCTGGCGGTGCCAGGATTCGGGCGAGCCCCGGAGGGAGATCCAGGTGCCGGCGTCGGGGTGGTCGAGGATGGCGTCGCCGTCGCGCTCGACGAGGTAAGGCATCCAGGCGTCGAGGGAGGGGCCGAGAGGCGGGATGAGCGCGGAGGAGTCGGCGACGGCGCCTTCGCGTTGCCAGCGCGGGGTGCCATCGGCTTGGCGCCAGAGGACGGCGTTGACGCCGTCGCCGGCCTCGAGGACGAGGCGGGCGACCTTCATCTTGTCGGCGTCGGTGACGGGGCCTTCGGCGTAGAGGTGGGCGACGTCGTCGCGGGTTAGGAGGCGGAGGTCGCGGCCGGCGGGGGCCTCCTTTTTTTTCTCGCCGTCGGCGCGGACGGCCCAGTCGGCGCCGAGGGCGCTTTGCAAGATCTGGGGGTAGTCGGCGGCGAAGCCGGCGAGGCGCGGGAGGCCGGGGGTGAGGAGGATCCACACCTCGTAGTCGCGGCGTCGGGAGAGGCGGGCGCGGTGGTAGAGGCGGGCGATGATGCGGTCCTGGCGGCGCCACCAGGAGGCGAGTCCGGCGCCGGCGGCGTGGGACGGGGGGTGGCAATCGTGGCGCAGGTGGACGACGGGCACGCCGCGGCGAAGGTCGAGGGAGGCGCCGTAGCGATTGCGCAGCCACTCGACCCAGCCCTCGGCGCGGTCGCCGAGGGGGCCGTGAAACTCGTGGGGCGCGGCGCCGCCGGGGAGGAGCGTGCCCCAGGCGGCGCCTTGGTGCAGGAGGCCTTCGCGCAGGCGTTCGAGGCGCTCGCCGGCGGCGAGGGCGTGGGGACGGCGGGCGAGGTCGGTGGGCGCGTCGGCGCCGAGCGGGATAAAAATTTCCCCGGGCAGGGCGGAGGCGATGCCGTGGAGGAGCTCGGCCTCGCGGGTGATGCGGCACCAAGGGTTGCCGGCGTGGTAGTCGATGGCGCGGTAGTTTTGCCGCTCGATGAGGGATTCGAGGAAGGGGAGGGCGGAGCGCGAGCTCGCCCACTCCCAGGTTTCGCGGTCGCAGCCGGAAAGCTCGACGAGGAAGAGGCCGGGGCGGAAGCCTTCCTGGGACGCCGGGGGCAGGCGGAGGATGCGGGGGATCCATTCGCCGAGGGTGACCCACTCGCGAAGCGTGCGCCAGCGGCCGCCGAGTCGGGTCAGCATGGGAGCGCGGTGCCGTCGCGGAGGCCGGCGAAGACTCCGCCGCGGCGGACGGGGAAGGGTGCGGCGGGGTGGATTTTGTTCCAGGCGAGGGCGAGTTCGCGGCAGAGGCGGCGGGCGACGCCGGGGTCGCGGGCGGGACCGCGGGCGCGATGGCCGGCGATGGCGTCGGTGTAGATTTTGGCGAGGCGCCGGGCTCCGTCTTCGGGCGGCTCGTCCTCGGGCACCACCTGGATGGGGCGCACGACGCCGCCCTCGAAGAGGCGGACGGCGATGGCGGCGGAGGGCGCGACGACGAGGTCGCAGCGGTTGGCGAAGCAGACGCCGAGTTTTTCGATGAAGGCGCGGAGGTGCCCGGCCTCGACGGGGGGGAGGGGGAAGGGATTTTCGTAGCGAAGCGTGGCGGTGAAGACGAGGGGCGCGCCGTGGCGTGCGGCGATGCGGAGTCCCTCC
>CAMLNJ010000453.1 GCA_946481225.1 uncultured Verrucomicrobiota bacterium
CGGCCGGATCATCGCCGCCCGCGCCCCGGCCGCGGTCAACTTCGCCGTCTGGTGGGACGGCGACCTGCTCCGCGAGCTGCTCGACAAAAACCGCGTCATGAAGTGGGACTGGAAAACCGGACGCCTCGACAACCTCCTCGTCGCGCAAGGCTGCGTCTCGATCAACGGCACCAAGGCCACGCCCTGCCTCAGCGCCGATCTCCTCGGCGACTGGCGCGAGGAAATCGTGTTCCCCGCCGCGGACAACTCCGCGCTCCGCATCTACTCGACCACGATCCCGACCACGCTGCGCCTGCCCACGCTGATGCACGACGCGCAGTATCGCCTCGCGGTGGCCTGGCAGAACGTCGCCTACAACCAGCCGCCGCACCCCTCCTTCTACCTCGGCCCCGACCAGCCTCCACCCGCGCGCTTCCGTCCCTTCGTCACGCCCTGAGCCTAGATCCGGCGATAGCCCCGGCGAAAGATCGGGCAAGATGGTGAGGCAGATGGTGATCGCGGCGGCCCGAAGGCGCACCTGGAAGGTGCGTCAAGCGGCCGACGCGATCAGCAGATGCTCAGCAGGTTGCACGAGATGAGTCGCGGCTATCGCCGGTTCTAGGCTGAGCCCTTGGTCGCCTCACTTTGACCAAAGCTCCTCGCTCCGGCCTCCGCCGTTGACCGTCGGCGCCGGCCCCGCCTTGGGTTCGGCACCCACCCCTCGCACGCCCCATGAAAAGCCCCGCTTCCGCTTTGCTCCGCCGGCTCCGCCTCGCGCTACCTCTCCTCGCCCTCGCGCCGCTCGCCTACGCCCAAGACCGCTCCGTCGAGGCCCACGACCCGGTTCTCGCGAAAGACGGCGACACCTATTACGTTTTCCACACCGGCAAAGGCATCGCCGTGAAATCCTCCAAGGACCGGGTGTCCTGGAAAGACGAGGCCCCGGTCTTCGCGCAAACCCCCGGCTGGGTGCGCGGCGTCGCCCCGAAATTCGACGGCAACATCTGGGCGCCCGACATCTTTCACCACGAGGGCCTTTACTACCTCTACTACTCCGTCTCCGCCTTCGGCCGAAACACCTCCGCCATCGGCGTCGCGACCAACCGCACCCTCGACCCGAAGAGCCCCGACTACGCGTGGAGGGACCACGGCATCGTCGTCCGCTCCGTGCCCGGCCGCGACCTCTGGAACGCCATCGACCCGAACGTCATCCTCGACGAGCGGGGCACGCCGTGGATGACCTTCGGCTCCTTCTGGACCGGCATCAAACTCGTGAAACTCGCCCCCGATCTCACAAGCGTCGCCACCGGCCCCGGCGAGGAGTGGCACACCCTCGCCTCGCGCCCCCGCGACTTCGAGATCGACGAGCGCGACGCCGGCGACTCCGCCAACCCCGAGCTCGACTACGCCAGCCTCTACACGCCCGAGCAAGTCCAGCGAAACAAGGGCATGATGAGCGGCTCCATCGAGGCCCCCTTCCTCTTCCGCAAAGACGGCTACTACTACCTCTTCGTCTCCTGGGACCGCTGCTGCCAGGGCGTGAACAGCAGCTACAAGATTCTCGTCGGCCGCGCGAAGGACATCCGCGGCCCCTACCTCGACCAAGACGGCAAACGTCTCGTCCGCGGCGGCGGCACGCTCGTCGCGAAAGGCGATGGTGAAAACTGGGCCGCCCTCGGCCACTGCGCCGCCTACGCCCTCGATGGCCAAGACCACCTCGTCTTCCACGCCTACGACCTCAAGGACGCGGGCAAGCCGAAGCTCCGCATCCAGGAAATCCATTGGGAAAACGGCTGGCCCGCGATCATCCCGGGCGAATGACCGCGCCGGCCGCGCAAGCCCGCACCGTGCCGCCGACCGTGCGCGGCCGATTCGTGTAGCCACGCCCGTCCCCGAGCGTGTTCCTCTCGCGCCCGAGGACGGGCGCAGCTACATCAAACCCCGATCCCCCGATTATCCCCGGGGGGATCGCGGACCCCGCGTCAAAAATCCTGCAGGCGCTGCTCGCCTCGCCCGCGCTCCGGCTCCAGCCGCGCGAGCACTTCGCCGAGCAGGTAAATCGAGCCCGTGACGACGATCACGTCGTCCGCCGCTCCGACCGCGCACGCGCCCGGCCGCGGAAAAAGCGTCTCCACCTCGCCGCGCGCGAGCCTGCCCCCGCGCGTGAAAAAACCCGCCGGCACCAGCGCCTCCAACTCCTCGAAACTCGAAGCCCGAGCCTGCTGCGGACGCGCCAGGTGGATCTCCTTCGCATGGCGCCCCACCACCTCGAGCAACGGTTTAGCCCGCGCCGCGCCCAGCACACCGGTCACGACCACCGGCGCGCGGCCGGTCTCCGCCACGAGCTTCGCCAGCAGCCCGTCCAACACCTCCGCGCCCTCAGGATTGTGGGAGGCATCGAGCACGATCAGCCGCCCGTCGGCCAGCCGCGCGCGTTGCCAGCGCCCGGGCCAGGTCACGCTTGCCAGCCCTTGCGCGATGCGCGCCTCGGTCACGCCGAAACGCCCCGCCACCACGCGCGCCGCCAGCGTGGCCGCGGCGGCGTTCAACCGCTGATAATCGCCCTCCAGCGCGGCGCGCGGATAGTTCGCCACGTCGTCGCCGAAAACCTCGCGCACCGAGTGCAGCGGCGAACCCTGCTCCGCCGCCGCGGCCCGCACCACCGCCTCGGCCTCCGCCGGGAGCCGGCCCATCACCACCGGCACGCCCGCCTTGATGATGCCGGCCTTCTCCGCGGCGATCTTCGCCAGCGAATCGCCCAGCAGTTCGCAGTGGTCGAGCCCGATGCTCGTGATGACGCACACCTCCGGCGCGAGGATATTGGTCGCGTCGAGCCGCCCGCCGAGCCCCACCTCGACCACCGCGATGTCGCAGCGGCGGCGCGCGAACTGCAAAAACGCCATCGCCGTCATGAACTCGAAAAAGCTCGGCGCCTCGCCCGGCGTCGCGCGCTCCAGTTCCGCCGCCCTCGGCTCGAGTTCGGCGACGTAGGCCATGATCTCCGCTTCGGTCAGCGGTTCGCCGTCCACCTGCACGCGCTCGCCCAGGCGCACGAGGTGGGGCGAGGTATACATGCCGACGCGTTTGCCCGCCGCGCGGAAAATCGAGGCGAGCATCGCCGTCACCGAACCCTTGCCGTTGGTGCCCGCGACATGGATCAGCGGCACCGCCCGCTCGGGGTTGCCCAGCGCGGCGGCAAAGGCTCGCATGCGGTCGATGCCGAAGGACACGCCCCGCGCCTTCATGGCGTAGAGGCGCTCGCAAACGGCGGCGTAGTCCTGCGTGGGAACGAAAGGCGGAATGGTCACGGTTCAAGACATGGGCGGGACGCCCATTCCACGTGGCACGGGCGTCCCGCCCGTGGGTCCGTTCGATATTCGCCTCAGGCCGCCGCCGGCGCCTTCTTCGTGTGCAGCGCGCAGAGCGTGTTACGCAGGGTGTCGCGCATCTCGAGACGCGGCACGATCATGTCGATCAGGCCCTTTTTCTCGAGAAACTCGGCCGTCTGGAAACCGACCGGCAGGGTCTGCTTCACGGTGTCCTTGATCACCCGCGCCCCGGCGAAACCGATCAGGGCGCCGGGCTCGGCGAT
>CAMLNJ010000454.1 GCA_946481225.1 uncultured Verrucomicrobiota bacterium
CCGGCGCCGCCGTCGCCGCCGATCTCGACAAAATCCTCGCCGGCCTCGACCAGCGCGCCGGCGACGGCCTCAACACCTACTACGCCTCCAAGATCGCCCGCCTCGGCGGCGTCACCGTCGCCCTCTCCGGACTCGGCGCCGACGAGCTCTTCGGCGGCTACCCCTCCTTCCGCCGCCTCCCCAGGCTCGTCAAGTGGCTCCCCGCCTGGCGCGCCCTCCCCCGCCCGCTGCAAAAGCTCGTCTTCGAGGCCCTCGACTCCGGGCCCACCGCCGCGCGCAAGCTCGCCGCCACGCTCCGCCTCGCCGCCGCCCACCCCGAACCCGCCGCCCTCGCCCTCGCCCAGCGTAGCGTATTTCCGGATACAACCATCGCCCAACTCCTGGCGCCGTCGGCCCCGCCGACCTCGGATCCCAGATCTCAAATCTCGAATTTTGCCGGATGGTCGGCGGCCTCCGCTCACCCGGCGACGGCCGAGATCACCGCCGCCTGGTCCGCCCTCGCCCCCCGCTCCCCCTCCGACTCCCGCTCCCTCGCGGCGGCGAGCGCCGCCCTCGCCGGCCTCGCCGAAACCCGCGGCTACATGGCCGACGTCCTCCTCCGCGATTCCGACGAATTCAGCATGGCCCACTCGCTCGAGCTTCGCGTGCCCTTCGTCGACCTCCCCCTCGCCGAATGGACCTGGGCCCAGGATCCCGCCCTCCTCTTCGCCCCCGGCCTCGCGCCCAAGGCCCACCTCGCCGCCGCCTGCGCCGATCTGCTCCCCCCAGCCCTCCTCGAGCGCCAGAAACGCGGATTCACCCTTCCCTTCGCCAAGTGGCTGCGCGGCCCCCTCCGCCCCTTCATGGAGGAAACCCTCGGCTCCGTCTCCGCCGCCCGCTCCGGCCTCTTCGATCCTTATGTGTCCGGCCGCCTCTGGCGTGGTTTCCGCGACGGCTCCGACGACCGCGCCTGGTCCCGCGTCTGGTCCCTCGCCTTGCTGATCCACCTGGCCAATCGCCAAACAAGCTAGTGTGACTCAAGGGAGCTCCTAAAATCTCCGACGGGGTCTGCGCCGGAGATTTTAGAAGCTCCCTCAAATAAAATTGTAGCCACGACCGTGTCGGCCGTGTCCCCGCTATCGGGCACGAGCCGGACACGGGCGCTACAGAAACGACGCACCTATTCTCGCGCGCTACGCCAGAAACAAGGAACGGAGAGCAGGGAACGCGGCGTCCTCGGACCGCTCCCCCAAAATCCCGGGCTTGCCCCGGCCGGCTGCTTCTCCGCCCATACGCTCTTTACGCATCATTCACAGTATTGCCCATAGTCTCCGCCTCCTCCTGCCTTTCTGGCACCCCGCTCCCCGCTCCTAGCTCCTCGCTCCCCGCTCCCTCATGAAAGCCGTTCTCCTCGCGCCCGAATTCGCCGCCTCCGATGGCGGAATTCAGCGCATCCTGCGGCTTTACCTGCGCGCCCTCGCCGAGGATTCCGCCCATCGCTCGCTCGAGCTCGTCGCCCTCAACGACCGCCCCGCCGACCTCGAACGTCTCCCCGCATTCGCCGGGCCGCGACTCCACGGCCTTCCGCTCCAGACCGCCGCCTGCGCCCGCTCCAAACCCGCCTTCGCGCGCGAGGCCTGGCGCGCCGCCTCCGGCGCCAGCCGAATCATCTGCGGTCACCTCGGCCAGCTCCCCGTCGCCTCCGTCGCCCTGCGCCCCGGCGGCCGCCTCGCTCTCGTCGCGCATGGCATCGAGGTCTGGGAAAAACCCTCCCCGCTCCACCTGCTCGCGCTTCGCCGCTGCGACCGCGTCTTTTGCGTTTCCCGCTACACGCGCGACCGGCTCGCCGCGCTCCACCCGTGGCTCGCGCCGCGCCTGCGCGTCGTGCCCAACGCCCTCGATCCCGACCTGCTCTCCGGCCCCGTGCCCGAGCCGCCGCCCATCGGCAAACCGCCCGTCGTCCTCTGCGTCGGACGGCTCAGCGCCGCCGACGCCTACAAGGGTTACGACCGCCTTCTCCAATCCTTCGCCCTGCTTCCGCCCTCCGCCTTTCACTCGCACCCCGAGCTCGTCCCCCGCCTGCGTTTCGTCGGCGATGGCGACGACCGCGCCCGCCTCGAAGCCCTCGCCGTCGAGCTGCGCGTCGCCGACCGCGTCGAGTTTTCCGGCCGCCTCTCCGACGCCGAGCTGCGTCGCGCCTTCGCCGATTGCAGCTGCTTCGCCCTCCCCAGCACCGGCGAGGGCTTCGGTCTCGTTTATCTCGAAGCCATGGCCGCCGGCCGCCCCTGCGTCGGCCTGCAGGCCGCCGCCGTCCCGGAGCTCATCACCCCGCAGGTCGGCGTGCTCGCCGAGCCCGGCGAACCCGCCGCCCTCGCCGCCGCCCTCGCCGAGTGCCTCGCCCGTTTCTGGGACGCCGCGGAGCTCCGCCAAGCCGCGCTCTGTTACAGCTACCCCCACCTCGTCACCGCGCTCGCCACCGCCTGGCATTGAGCGCGCTCCTGTTTCGCAAGCCGCTAACCCCCTACGCATTCCCCGCTGCGCCCGCGCCTCGATTCAGGCGTGAAATCCCCGATCTGAATCCGTCTGATCTGAGCGTCTCCACTCCCTCGCATGGACCACGCCACCGCCTCCGCCTCCGCTTCCGTCTCGGACGCGCCCGTCACCGTCCTCGAGGCCGGCCGCGTATCCGCGAACTACTGGCGCGACCTCTGGCGTTACCGCGAACTGGCCGGCTTCCTCGCCTGGCGCGACATCAAGGTCCGCTACAAGCAGGCCGCGCTCGGCGTCGCCTGGGCGGTCATCCAGCCGGCGATCCAAACGATCCTGCTCAGCTTCGTCTTCGGAAAACTCGCCGGCATGTCTTCGGGCGACGTGCCCTACGAGCTCCTCGTCCTCTGCGGCACCCTGCCCTGGCAGCTCTTCACCGGCGCCTTCAACGGCGCGGGCAACAGCCTCGTGGGCAACAGCCACCTCATCAGCAAGGTCTACTTTCCGCGCCTGATCGTGCCGCTTTCCGCTCTCGGCGTGGCGCTGATCGATTTCGCCGTCGTGCTCGTTTTCGCCGTGCCGACGGTGGCCATCTTCCACGCCGTCCCCGACTGGCGGATCGTCTTCCTGCCGCTGTTCATGCTCCTGGCCCTCGGCATCGCGCTCGGCGCCGGACTCTGGATCACCGCGCTGACGGTCCGTTTCCGCGACTTCCGCTTTATCACGCCCTTCCTCCTCCAGGTGGGCTTCTTCATCACCCCGATCGGCTACACCACCTCCTCGACACCGCACTGGAAGGATTGGCTCGCGCTCAACCCGCTCACAAGCGTGGTCGACGGCGTGCGCTGGAGCCTCCTTCGCGGCGCGTCCAACCTCAGCACCCACGGCCTCGTTCTCTCCGTCGCGACCGCCGCCCTGTTGATCGCCAGCGGCGTGTGGTATTTCCGCCGCACCGAACGCCAGTTCGCCGACATCATATGAGCTAGGAGCCGGGAGCAGGGAGCCAGGAGCCAATCCGCCCCCCCCGAGCCCCCTCCCGTCCTCCATCCCGCTTTCCGCTCTCCGACTTCTTCGTCCTCCCCCCGCTCTCTTCTGGCTCCCTGCT
>CAMLNJ010000455.1 GCA_946481225.1 uncultured Verrucomicrobiota bacterium
GGCGGGGCTCCAGTCGAGACGGAGCTGGGTGGGCGCGAGAATCGTGAACGAGAGGCCGGAAGGCGCCGGGGGCGCGGACGGTGTCGTCGTAGTGACGGTCAGAATACCGGTGTCGAGCGCGCCGGTGTCCCAGGTCAGCCCGGACGAGAGGGCGGGCCGCGACACGGAGGCGAAGGAGCCGGAAGACGATCCGGCCTGGAAAAGCCGGAAGCTGTCGCCGTAGGCGAACGTGCCGGCGGTGTTGGTGACGACGAGCGAACCTCCGCGGGCGAGGGAGCCGGTGACGTCGAGCCGGTCGGCGGTGGCGGAGGCCTTGTTGATTTCCAGCCGGAGCGTGGAGCCGGCCGCGAGGGAGACGTTGCCGCCGACGGTGAGCGTGCCGATGCCGTTACCCGGCGAGAGAGCGCCGCCGGACTGAACGGAGACCGAGCCGCCGACGGTGCCGGTGCCGGCGAGGGTGCCCGTGCCGGAGATGGTGGCGGAAGGGATGCGGGCGGAGCCGTTGAGCAACAAGGTGCCGGCGCTGATGCTGGTGGCGCCGGCGTAGGTGTTGTTGGCGTTGAGGGTGAGGGTGCCGGAGCCGGCCTTGTTCAAGGTGCCGGTGCCGGAGATGACGCCGGAGATGATCTGGTTGGCGGAGCTGGCGTAGGAGAAGACCGCGTTGTTTACGATGGGCATCCAGTGGTCGCCGTTGTTGAGGCGGCCGGCGCCAGAGACGGAGAAGGTGCCCGCGCTGACAATGATCTCGCCGTTGTGAGAGTTGTTGGGGTGGGTGAGGACGAGCGTGCCGACGTCTTCCTTGATGAGCATGCCGGAGATGGGATTGCTGTTGAGAGGAGCAGTCTGCAGGACGTCGCCGGCGGCGGGGCTGGAGAGGGGAACGGCGAGGGTAAGGGTGGTGCCGGCGGCGGGTTGGAAGAGGGCCGCGCTGACGTCGACGCGGATGCCGCGGTTGGCGTCGTCGATGGTCATGGTCTGGGTGGTGCGCAGGATGCCGCGGTTGAGCGTAAGCTGGTCGGCGGTGAAGCTGGCGGGATTGGCGCCGAGGCGGGCTTCCGAATCGATGACCACGGTGCCGAAGCGGCCGTCGCCGACGACGAGCTTGCCGGTGAAGGCGGCGTTTGAGCCGCTCAGGGTGACGGGGTTGTTGAGCGCCATGATCCGGCCGGAGCCGCTGAGCGAAGAGGTGATGTTGAAGGGGCCGCCGGAGGCGCGCACGATGGCGCCGGCGGAGCCGAGTGCGAGCGAGCCGGCGATGTTGCACGTGCCGACGCCCGCATGGAGAAGTTCGGCGTTCTGGAGGGTGAGGCTATTTACCGTGACGGTGGTGCTGCCGGAGCCGGCGTTTCCGCCGAAGGCGAACATGCCGTCGGTGACCACGAGCGAGGCGCCGCCGAAGGTGAAGGGCGAGGCCGTGAAGCCGGGGGTGATGAGGCGCAGACCGCGCGTGTCGTAGTTTTTGGCGGCCGAGGGGGCGAGGCCGTCACTCCACTGGCCGGCGGCGGTGAAGGAGGAGACGCCGCCCCAGGGGTCGTTGTTTTTGAGGATGATCTTGGCGTTGTCCCAGTTGGCGCCGAGCAGGTAGTTGCCGCGAACCTGGTTGTCGTTGAGGGCGACGGTGCTGAGGCGCACCTCGTGGTAGTCGATGTTGGCCATCGAATCGCCGCTCCAGAGGGATCGGCCGAGCCAGTTGTTGACGTCCTCGATTTGTGAGAGGTGGAAAGCGACGTCCACGGAAGCGATGAAGGTGCCGTTGCGATACCAGCGGATGGTGCCGCCGGAGGCGGTGTCCGTGAAGGTGAGCGCGTAGTGGTAGAGCGCGCCGGCGGCGGTGGGCACCCCGGAGTTGGCGGTGGCGGCGGCACCGTCGAGCTTGCCGTCGAGCATTTGGAAGCCGAGGTCGGTGCCGGCCGTCGCGGTGAGCGTGATGGCGTCGGAGGAGGTGGTGGCGCCGGGGGCGGGGGAGCCGGGCGCGCCGGTGTATTCGCCGGGGGAGCCAAGGCCGTCGCCGGCCTCGGTGGTGCGGCCGATCTCGAGGAGGCGCATCCAGTTTTGGGCGGAGCGGGGCGTGGCCCAGATCTCAAGAGTGAAGTTGGTGAGCGAGGAGAAGAGGCCGTTGGGAAGGTCGATGTAGGCGGCGATCGAGTTGGCGGCGGTGTTGCCGGTGGTGCCGCCGGGCAGGCGGAGGCCGGAGCCGGTGAAGGTGGCTCCTTGGCCGCGGACGAGGGCCTGCACGCCGGAGACGGAGTCGGTGATGACGGTGCCGGCGGGGGCGGATCCGGCGGCCCGGGTGAATTGCCAGCGGTTGCGCACGGCGTTTAGCACGGAGCCGGCGACGGGGCGTTCGAGGGTGTCGGCGCAGGGCTGGGCGGAGTTGCTGAAGAGATAGGCGTCGTCGCCGCCGTAGGTTGCGGAGCCCATGCAGTTGCCGGTGCCAAGGAGACGGCCGCCGTGGAGCCAGATGTTCGGGTTGCTGAAGTAGCTCTGGGAGCCGCCGCCGCAGTAGTTGTGAGCCATGATGGTCTTCGGGGACTCCGAGGCGTCGCGGTGGTCGCCGCCGAGGTTGTGGCCCAGCTCGTGCGCCACGACGTGATACCAGAACCACTGCGCCTCGTAGGCGGAGTATCGGCCGGGCTGATACGCATTGGCGGCGGCGCCTGTGTCGTAGGCGTCGAAGACGTAGGCGACGAGGTCTGCGCCGATCTGATCGCCGTAGACGACGACGTCGGCGACGTTGCCGTCGTAGGTGCGCAAGCGGTTGCACATGTCGGCGGTGCCGAACCAGCCGGTGACGTCCACGGCCGATTGCTTGAATCCGGCCACGCGGACGCGGGCGGGGGAGCCGCTCGCCCAGTGCGACCAATTGGTGCTGGCGACCTGCGCGTAGACGTAGGCCTCGAGCTGGGCCTGGCCGCCCATGCTGTTTTTCCAAGTGGCGGGATAGCCCACGAGCAGGTCGGCCTCCGCTTCGGCGCGGGCGCTTGGGGCGAACGTGCAGGCGAGGAGGGCGGCCGGAATCAGGACGGAGCGGCGGGAGAAGAGAGCGCGGAGCAACGAGAACATACCGAAAGGCGGAGAGCGCGGATTGGTTTGGAGAGGGGGAGATCAGTTCTGCGCGGTGAGAGGGCCGCCGCAGGCCATGGGCGAGTAGACGGCGGGATCGATTTCCTTGAGGATCACCTCGCCGGGTTCGCGCGAGTCGGCGGCGATGAAGATGCCATCCTCGGGCGACATGATATTGAACGACTCGCAGGCGCCGGAAAATCCGACGCAGGCGAGCGAATCGAGACGGCCGGCGATGCGGCCCATCACGGCGCCGCGGTGGCCTTCGACGCGGGTTTCGAGGACCTCGACCTCGACTTCCTTGCCGTCGAGCGCAGGCAAGGTGAAGCGGGCGAGCGGTTGGCCGGAGGCGCGCGCTTGTTCGAGGAGCAGGGCGAGCGGCTCTTTCCGATAAACCAGCTGGCGGCGCTTGATGCGGGTATTCTCCTCCATCATGCGGGTGAACTCCTCGGGGTTGTGCGCGAGTTTCTCGATCACCTCGGGATCCTTCGCGTCCTCGCGAGTCCA
>CAMLNJ010000456.1 GCA_946481225.1 uncultured Verrucomicrobiota bacterium
TCCTCGGCATCGCCACCGCCCTCTGGCGCCGCGGCCTCCGCCGCCACACCGCCGTCGGCGGGTAGCCGGAAAAGCAAACCGTCTCATGTCTCAGGTCTTAAAATCCAAAGTCGACACCGGCCGCGCGCTCTGCGCGCCACGCCCGACCTTCGACCTTTGACCTTCAGACTTTTGACTCCCTTTCGATGATCGCCGCCGCCCGCTACGCCCGCATCTGGCTCGCCAGCATCCGCTATTCGCTGGTGCGCGCCATGATGTTCCGCGGCGACTTCATCATGTGGGCGCTCGTCGAGCTCTTCTGGATGAGCGTCAACGTCCTCCTCGTCGGCGTCATCTACGACCACACCGACAGCATCGCCGGCTGGACGAAATACGAGATGCTCCTCCTCGTCGGCACCACGCTCCTCGTCCAGCGCCTCCTCATGGCCTTCTTCTGGAGCAACCTTTTCGAAATGGGCCGCAACGTCCGCAGCGGCCACTTCGACTTCTTTTTGGCCCAGCCCGGCTCGCCGCTCTTCATGGTTTCGACGCGCAAGTTCGACCTCGACGGCCTCGTCAACGTCCCCGTGGCCCTCGCCGTCGTCGTCTACTCCGTCACCAAGCTCGGCCTGCACCCCACCGCGCTCCAGATCGCGACCTACGCCCTCTTCGTCCTCTGCGGCCTCGTCCTCCACTACGCCACGCTCCTCGCCATCATCTCGCTCGTCTTCTGGCTCCAAAGCGCGAAGGGCATCGAGGGCGGCTACTTCGGCCTCAGCGAGTTCTCCCGGCTCCCCCGCGAGGCGCTCCGCGGCGTCGCCAACGTCGTTTTCGTCTACATCCTGCCCGTGATCATCGTGAGCAACTTCCCCGCCCGCGTGCTCATCCACGGCATCGAACCCGCCCACGCCGCCTGGCTCCTCGGCGCCACCGTCTTCTGGCTCGCCGTCGCCGTGACGGTTTTCCACGCCGGCCTCCGCCGCTACGCCAGCGCCTCGTCCTGAGGTGGCGCGGGCATCTTGCCCGCGAGTTCGAACCTGTTTCCCTGCAAACTCGCTCATGAGCCTCACGATCCAGCTCGGCCCCGAACCCATCCCGGCCACGATCCACCCGCCCGCCGCCGATCCCGGCGTCGGCGCCTTCGCCGAGTTTCGCGGCATTGTCCGTGGCGAGGAACAAGGCCGCCCTATCGCCGCCCTCGTCTACGAAGCCTACCAGCCCATGGCCGAGCGCGAGATGACCCGCATCCTCGACGAACTTCTCACCGCGCACCCCTGCCAGGCCATCCATGTGCGTCACCGCCTCGGCCGCATCCCGGTCGGCGAAACCGCAATCTACATCGGCGTCGCCTCCCGCCACCGCGCCGAGGCCTTCGCAGTCCTCTCCGGCTTCATGGACCGCCTCAAGCTCGACGTCCCCATCTGGAAAACCGACGCCCTCCCCACCTAAAGTAGCGCGAGCATCCTGCTCGCGATGCCTTGGCCTTTTTCTCTCCGGCTCCTAGCCCCCTGCTCCAGATGCTGACCGTCACCGAAGTCTGGCAACGCCTCGACACCCTCGCCGCGCCGCTGCCGCCAGAGACCGTCCCCCTCGCCCTCGCCGCCGGCCGCGTCCTCCGCACCTCCGCCACCGCACCTGAGGACCAGCCCGCCTTCGACCGCTCCGCCATCGACGGCTACGTCGCCCCGCTCACCACGCCTGCGGGCGCCACGCTCCGCCTCGCCGGCGATATTCCAACCGGGCAACTCGCGCCCGTCTTCCCCGACGCCGCCGACTCCTGCCTCAAACTCTTCACCGGCTCCGCCGTCCCCTCCGGCCCCCTCGGCCTCGTCATGCACGAGGACACCGCGCCCACCACCGCCACCGACGGCGCCCACACCATCGCCCTCCGCGCCGCGCCCTCCGTCCATCTCATCCGCCGCCGCGCCTCCCAATGTCGCGCCGGCGACCTCCTCCTCGCCGCCGGCACCGTCCTCAACGCCGGCTCGCTCGCCCTTCTCGCCTCCCTCGGCCAGACCACGCCCGCCGTCAGCCGTCGTGCCCGCGTCGCCCACCTCGTCACCGGCGGCGAACTCGTCCCCGCCGAAACCACCCCTGCCCCCGGCCAGATCCGCGATTCCAACTCCGCGCTCATCGCGGCCCTCCTCGTCGCCACCGGCTCCGCCGAACTCGTCGCCCACGCCCGCGCCGATGAAACGCACGCCTCCGCGTCCTCCGCCTTCGCGCGCCTCCTTTCCACCGCTCCCGACCTCCTCCTCGTCTCCGGTGGCTCCAGCGGCGGCGAGCACGACCACACCGCCCGCCTCTTCGCCGAACACGGTTTCACCCTCGCCGTGAACCAAGTCGCCTCCCGCCCCGGCAAACCCCTCCTCGTCGCCACCCGCGGTGCGCAAATCGCCTTCGGCCTGCCCGGCAACCCGCTCTCCCACTTCGTCTGCTTCCACCTTTTCGTCGCCCGCCTCCTCGCCCGTCTCGCCGGCGCCTCGCCCTCGCCGCTTCTCCGCGTGCCCCTGGCCCCCGGCGCCCCCCTCCGCCCCAACCCGCGCGAAACCTGGTGGCCCGCCACCCGCACGCCCGAAGGCTACGCCCCGCTCCCCTGGGCCGACAGCAGCGATCTCACCGTCCTCTCCCGCACCCACGCGCTTCTCCGCGTCCCTAGCGCCGCCGCCCCCGAGACCACCGCCGACGCCATCCTCGTCTGATTTATCCGTGCCCATCCGTGCCATCCGTGGTTAATCCTTCCGCCATGTCAGCCGACGACGCCTCCGCACCCCAACCCGCCTTCAGCCACCTCGACGCCACCGGCGCCGCCCGCATGGTCGACGTCGGCCACAAGCCCGTGCAGGCCCGCTCCGCCACCGCCGCCGGCGAACTCCTCTGCCAACCCGCCACGATCGAGCTCCTCCGCGCGCAAGCCCTGCCGAAAGGCGACGTTCTCGCCGCCGCCCGCCTCGCCGGCATCCTCGCCGCCAAGCGCACCGACGAGCTCATCCCTCTCTGCCACGGCCTGCCTCTCGACTCCATCTCGGTCGATTTCACCGTCCTCGCCGACCGTATCCAGATTTCCGCGACAGCCCGCGTCTCCGCCAAGACCGGCGTGGAGATGGAGGCGCTGGTCGCCGTCTCCGTCGCCGGCCTCACCCTCTACGACATGATGAAGGCCGTGGACAAGACCATGACCCTCACCGCCGTCCGCGTGACGGAAAAAACAAAAAATTAAACCACGGAGATCACGGAGGGCCACGGAGAGAAAAACCCATCGGCCCTTCCGTTCCCGCTTCTTTCTCTTTCCTCCTCTCCGTGCCCTCCGTGTCCTCCGTGGTTAAAGCTCTCCGCATCGCCCGCGTCACGTTAAGCGACCGCGCCGCCGCCGGCGTCTACGCCGACCTCAGCGGCCCCGAGATCGAACGCGTCCTCCGCGAGCACCTCGGCCCCGACCACACGATCCTCGCCCGCCTCATTCCCGACGACCGCGACGGCCTCTCCGCACTGCTCCGCGCGCTCTGCGACGACGAACACTGCGACCTCGTCGTCACCACCGGCGGCACCGGCCCCGCCGCGCGCGACTTCACCCCCGAGGC
>CAMLNJ010000457.1 GCA_946481225.1 uncultured Verrucomicrobiota bacterium
GTAGAATTCGGAGGGTTTGTCGAAAATCTCCTTGTTCACGTAGTCGATGACGCGGTCCCACTGGCCGGCTTCGACGCTGGCGGCGATGAAGGCGTTTTCGCGCACGGACTCCTCGAACTTCGAGTAGAATTCGCGGTCGATGCGCATGCCCTGGGCGCCGATTTGCTCCTCCTCCAGCGAGGTGACGAGGTCGCCGCCGAGGTGGGAGAAGGCGCCGCCGAAAACTGATGGACCCTCGCCACCGGGGCCCTCGCCGCCGGGGCCGGGGCGGGCGGGCTTGGGCAGTTTGAGCACCTGATCGTAGTCGAACTCCTCTTCGAAGTATTCGCAGTTGGCGAAGAAATCGAAGAGCTTGAAGGCGGTCTTGTGCGGCTGCTTCAGGCCGGCGCGGAGGCTCTCGTCGTGGAGCTGTTCGCGGAAGTCGTGACGGCGGGTGCCGCGGCCCTTGATCTGGATGAAATCGGTGGGCGAAAAGATGGGGCGGAAGAGGCCGAGATTGAGGATGTCAGGGCAATCGTAGCCGGTGGTCATCATGCCCACGGTGACGCAGACGCGGGCCTTGCTGGTGCGGTAGGCGGGAAGGAAGTTGGCGGAGCCGAGGAGATTGTTGTTGGTGAAATTGATCGTGTGCTGCTGGGCGCCGTCGACCTGCGAGGTGACCTGCACGGCGAAGTCGGACTGATAGCGACCGGGGAATAGTCGGTCGGCCATCTCGTTGAAGATCTGGGTGAGCTTGGCGGCGTGATTCTGGCTGACGGCGAAGACGATGGATTTGCCGACCTCGCCGCTGATGGGATCGCGCAGAGCGTGTTCGAGGAAGACGCGGCAGAAAAGCTGGTTAGTGGCGGGGGAGAAGAAGCGCTTCTCGAACTCGCGCTGGCGGTAGGTCTCCTCTTGGTCGTTGCCGTTTTCGTCGGTGAATTTGGCGACGAAGCCCGTATCGGAGAGGAGCTGGGTGGTGACCTCGCTGCGGGCGTCGACCACGGTGGGGTTGATGAGGAAGGGGCCGTCGGGATCGTTGACGCCGTCGAGCAGGGAGTAGCGGAAGGTGGGCTGGCCATCCTCGCAGCCGAAGGTGCGGTAGGTGTCGAGGAGGAGCCGTCGCTCGAACTCGCGCGGGTCGCGGGTGGTGGGATCGGTTTTGTCGAAGCGCTTGAGGTAATCGCGCGGGGTGGCGGTGAGGCCGAGTTTGTAGCCGACGAAGAAGTCGAAGACGGCGCGGGCGTTGCCGCCGATGGAGCGGTGGGCCTCGTCGGAGATGACGAGGTCGAAGTCGGTGGGCGAAAAGTGGGACCGATACTTGTTGTTGAAGAGGAGGGACTGGACGGTGGTGACGACGATCTCGGCGTGGCGCCAGTCGTCGCGGTTCTCCTTATAGATGACGCTGCGATAATCGTTGGAGAGGACCTTGCGGAAGGCTTTGAGCGCCTGGTCTTCGAGTTCGAGCCGGTCCACCAGGAAGAGCACGCGGCGGGCGTTGCCTGTGCGGAGGAAGAGCTTGATGATGGCGGCGGAGGTTAGCGTCTTGCCGGTGCCGGTGGCCATCTCGAGCAGGAAGCGATCACGGCCCTTCTTCACCGCCTGCTGAATGGCGACGACTGCGCGCTTTTGGTAAGGGCGGAGAAAGCGGAGGCTGTTGACCTCGATGAAGCGCGGGCGCTCGACCTCGTTTTTCCAGCCGGCTTCGGCGGCGTAGTTGGGGCGCTGCGTGAGGACGACGTAATCGTCGCTCACGACCTCGGAGATTAGGCGGGACGGATCGGGGACCGTTTGCTGATAGCCGGCGACCGAGGTCGGCGAGGGGAAGGAGGTGACGACGTAGGGATTGCCGCGTTCGAGGTCCCAGAAGTAGTGGAGGTTTCCGTTGGAGAGGAGAATGAAGCGGCAGTTTTGGGAGCGGGCGTATTTGCGAGCCTGCTCCTTGCCGACGAGCGGGTTTTTGTTCTCGGCCTTGGCCTCGAGCACGACGAGCGGGAAGCCCTTTTCGTTGAGGAGGAGGAAGTCGATGAAGCCCTTACCGGCCTTCTCGAAGTCGTCGCCGAGCGCGTCGAGGTCGGCGGTCTTGAGTGTGACGCTGGGCTCAAGCTGGATGTTGGCCGGCCCGGAGGCGTCGGCAAAAAAACGCCAGCCCGCCGCTTCGAGGAGCTTGTTGATTTTGATGCGGGCGGCGGCCTCTTTCATGCGGCGGTGTTGCGGCGGGTCAAAGAGTTGTGAGCATGCAGGGCGATGGCGGCAAGCGGGGATCGGGGGATCTCCGTGGGGCGCAAGGACCGAGCGGGGAGCGAGGAGCTTGGAGCGTGGAGCGAGGAAGCGGGCAGGCGGGCGGCGACGAATGGTTGGCGCGCTCGGCTGACTGAGTCTGGATGTCGGAATCACGGGCAGGATGCCCGTGCCATGGTTTAACCTCCGAGGTAGGCGGCTTTGAGGCGCGGGTCGTCGGCGAGCTGTTGGCTCGGGCCTTCGATGGGGATGCGGCCGGTTTCGAGCACGTAGGCGTAGGTGGATACGGCGAGGGCGAGGCGGGCGTTTTGCTCGACCAAGAGGATGGGCAGGCCCTGCGCGCGGTTGATCGCGACGATGCGCTCGAAGATCAGCTCCACGATCATCGGCGCGAGGCCGAGCGAGGGCTCGTCGAGGAGGAGAAACTTGGGCGCGCCCATCAGCGCTCGGCCGAGGGCGAGGATCTGCTGCTCGCCGCCCGAAAGCGTGCCGGCGCTTTGGTTGCGGCGTTCGGCGAGGCGGGGAAAGAGTTCAAACACCTGCTCGCGCGCGGCGGCGATGGCGGCGCGGTCGCGGCGGAGGTAGGCGCCGAGGGAGAGGTTTTCGTCGACGGTGAGTTCGGGAAAAACGAGGCGTCCCTCGGGCACGTGGCAGAGGCCGAGGCCGACGATCTCGTGCGGGGGAAGCGCGGTGATGTCGCGTCCGGCGAAGGTGATCTTGCCGCGCGCGGGGCGGAGGAGTCCGGAAAGGGTGTGGAGCGTGGTGGTCTTGCCCGCGCCGTTGCCGCCGATGAGCGTGACGATCGCGCCGGCCGGCACTTCGAGCGAGATGCCGGCGAGGGCCTGGACGGGGCCGTAGGAGACGTGGAGATCGGTGACGGTGAGCACGAGGGGCAGCGCGACAGAACGACAGAGCTACAGAACGACAGAGCGACAGGGAACAGAGCGGAAGAGCGACAGAGGACAGAGCGACAGAGAGATGGAAGAACGCGTCTAGTGGTGGCGGAGGTTGAGGACGTCGTCGGGGCCGAGGTAGGCTTCGATGACGGCGGGGTCGGCGCGGATTTCCTCGGGCGTGCCTTCGGCGATTTTTTTTCCGTGGTCGAGGACGACGATGCGGCGGCAGGCGCCCATCACGACGCGCATCGAGTGCTCGACGAGGAGGATCGTGAGCGAGAACTCGCGATGCACGCGTTGGATCAGGGCGACGAGCTCGGTCTTCTCGAACAGGCCGGCAAAGGCCTTGTGCCTGAGATCGAGCCCGCCGGGCATGACGCCGAAGGACGGCATGATCATTCGCTTGCCATCGGTGGCGAAACAGGGACGTCG
>CAMLNJ010000458.1 GCA_946481225.1 uncultured Verrucomicrobiota bacterium
GCCGGCACGACGGGCTCGATATCGCCCGCCAGCCCGATCGTCCTCTCCAGCGGCGCCACCTTCGGTATAAACCGCACCAACGCCACCGTCCAAGGCGTCGACTTCGGCGTGATCACCGGCACCGGCGGCCTTGTCGCGGTGAGCGGCACCGGCAACACCACCTTCAACACCGCCAACACCTACACCGGCACGACTCGTATCACCAACGGTCGCCTCTACGTCACCCACTCGCAGGCGGTCGGAACCGGACTGCTCAATGTCGACGGATTTGGCGCCCGCCTGCAATTGCAGGACAACGTCACGCTGGCCAACGCCGTCCAGACCGGCGGTGGCGCGGTGATTCAGAGCCTCACGGGAAACAACGTGCTCAACGGCAACCTCACCTTCGGCAACTTCGGCGCCACCACCACCACGCTCTCCACCGGCGCGGGATCGTTGACGCTGAACGGCACCGTGACCGCCACGCTCGGAGGGAATCGCACCTTCGTTCTTCAGGGCCAGGGCCTCACGATCATCAACGGCTCCGTCGTCAACGGAACGGCTTCCGATTCGAACGTCGCCATCACCAAAAACGAAACCGGCACGCTCATCCTCCGCGGCTCCAACACCTATCCGGGTAATACCACCATCAACGGTGGCGTCTTCCGCGTCGAAGGCTCGCTGGCTCCGCATCCCGCCTCGGGCACCGCCTCGCTCGTGAATGTGAACGAGGCCGGCACTCTCGCCGGCACGGGCGTCATTTCCGGCAACGTGAACATCTACGGCACCCTGCGCCCGGGCGCGGGCGGCTCGCCCGGCGGCATGCTCCAGCTCGACTCGAACTCGGTGAACATCGACTTCTTCAGCGGTTCCACCCAGTTCGACCTCGTTGGCGCGCTCGCCACCGGCGTCCGCACCACCGTCCCTGGCGCATTCAGCTACAGCGGCCCGATCCGCCTCAACTTCACCGGCGGCGTTTATAACGGTTCCTATCAGCTCTTCGATATCGCGGGCGGCGCGGGCGGTGCTCCCGCCAGCGTCACCGTTATCACCACCGCGGGCGAGCTTCCGCTCACCGACGCGGGCACGGCCTGGACGGGAAGCGACGCCGGCGTCTCCTACAGCTTCGCCCCGTCCACCGGGGTTCTTACCGTCACCGGCGGCCTGACCGCCGTGACGCCGGGCTCGACCACGTTGAACGCCACCGCGGGCAACGCCTCCGTCACGCTGTCTTGGACCTCTGCGTCGAACGCCGACACCTATATCATCCGACGCTCGACCACTTCGGGCGGCACCTATGTCACGGTCGCCGACGGCGTAGCCGGGCTTAACTACACCGACACGCTTCTGGCCAACGGCACCACCTACTACTACACGGTGCAACCGAAGGATTCCGGGTCCGGCCTGACCGGCCCCGTTTCCTCCGAGGTGTCCGCGACCCCGGAAGCATCCGTCCTTACCGCGCTTCAGACCTGGCGCGATCTGTATTTCGGCAGCACGGAAAACACCGGCGACGCCGCCGACCTGGCCGACCCGGATGGCGACGGCATCGCCAACTTGCTGGAATACGCGACCAACGCCAACCCGACCGTCGCCAACACCACGCCGGCCACGGTGGGCAAGGACGGCGCCGGCACTCATCTCACCCTGACCTTCACCCGAGTGGCGGACGAGAATCTCGTTTATGCGGTGCAGGCGGTGAACGACCTCGCAGGCACTTGGACGGAGATCGAGAACTTCACCGGTCCGGAAAACGTGGCCGGCCCGGTTACGGTGACGGATACGCAGCTCCTGTCGGCGAGCCCGCGCCGCTTCCTGCGTCTCTCGGTCAGCTACGCGACGCCCTGAGACTGAAAAGGAACCGGCGTTCCCTGTTCCTGTTCAATAAAGAGGAATCAGTCGTTTCTAGTCTGTCCGCCCCCCGGTCAAAAGCCGGGGGGCGTTTTTTTAACGGGTCCCAAGCGGCGCGGCATCCGCGCGGGCCATCGCGCTTGGCGCCCGCTCTTCCGCGCTTTCGCGATGGAGGACGACGCGGCGCGCGAAAAGACCTGCGTGAGATCCGGCGCGGCCATCCCCCGTCGGCCAGACTCGACGAGTGATGTGTATGCATATATTGGATGCAACTTCGCCGCCGTCCGACGCATTCTCCGACATGGGCCATCCGCCAGGCCTCCGGCCCACCTCCGCCTTTCGTGCCTTGGCCGAGCGCGGTTTATCCGTCCGCCGGACCGAGTTATTTACAAGACACGGCCTAGGTTCAAGGCAGGGAGACGCGGTCGATGACGACGCCGGGGTCGATCGCGCGGATGGCAAAGGTATGGCGCCCTGCGCCGAGGTCGCGCAGCGAGACGCGGGCGCGGACGTGGTTGTCCTGCACGCCGTTTTGGCGCACGGAGCCGTTTTCGTCTTCCTGGCCGCCGGAGCCGGGGACTTCGACGAGGATTTCAGGTTGTGCGTCGACGCGCGCGGCGACGCGCAGCTTCATGCCGGGATAAAGGCGGAAGGTGGGCAGGAAATCGATCAGCACCTCGGTGTCGCCGCCTTCGGTGGTGAAGCCGTATTCGAGGACGGGCGAGTCGGCGCGCTCCAGTCCCCAGTCGGGCGGGAGGTCGGTCGGCTTCAGGGCGAGGGCGCGGCCGGTCGAACCGAGGCCTTCGACGAGGCTCCAGCGGACCTCGCCTGAGGCGGATTGGCGGTCGGCGTCGGCGGCGGGGCGCCACCGGCGCTCGGGCACGGTCGTCGGCGAGGCGGAGGTTTTTTCGCCCCACGGCCAGCGGACCTGGCTGTTCCATTTCGTGACGTCCTCGGCGGTGACGGCCCCGGGCATGATGTGGAGCCATTTGCCGCCGGCGACGGTGGTGTTGAAGTCGCGGATCTTGGTTTCCAACTCGGCGCGCAGCCGGGCGATGATCTCCTCGTTGTCCGCGATGTTTTCGGAGAAACGGGCCTTGCGGTCGGCCAGGAAGATGAGGCCGGACGAGGCGAGGATGTCGGCGGGGAGGCCGACCGTCTCGGTGTAGGCGTCACGGAAGGGCGCGGGGATGGTGGCGAAGAGCGCCTGGTTGCGCGCGAGCAGGTCTTGGTAGTCGTGTTCGACGCGGGCGGCTTGATCGGCCGGGAGCGAGAGGGCCCAGGCGCGGTTCATGAGCTCGGGCTTCCGCACGGTGCCGAGGCGGTAGAACTCCATGAGCAGATCGGCGACCGAAGCGGGGTCGGGCGCGCCGAGCTCGCGGGCGGCGAAGTCGCGGAGGAAGGCGCGCTGCGCTCCGAGGGGAAAGTCGTGGGGGCGCCAGGCGAGACGGGCGAAGTAGTCGAGGCCGATCTCCATCGGCTTGATGTCGCCGACGTTGAGCACCCAGAGGCCGCGGGCCTCGTTTTCCCAGGCCTTGTGAAGCTCCTCCCACATCAGCGCGGGTGCGGTGGTGTTGATCCAGAGGTAGGAGTGCGGGCCGCCGTAGTAGGAGAGATGGTAATACACGCCAGAGCCGCCGGAGCGCTTGCGCTCGCGGGGATCGCCGAGGCGGCGGATGTAGCCGAAGTTGTCGTCGACCCAGACGAGCGTGACGTC
>CAMLNJ010000459.1 GCA_946481225.1 uncultured Verrucomicrobiota bacterium
AGATGATCAGCAGGTTGTGCGAGATGAGTCGCGGCTATCGCCGGATCTAGGTTTAAAAGACTCGGATATTAGCCGCAAAGAACGCAGAGAGCGCAAAGAATCTGAAACCGGAACCGGCCTTGTTTTTGCGATCTCGGCGTTCTTTGCGGCCAGGGTATCCGGAGGCGTCTGGTCATAAACCAGGCCGTCTCCGGCACTCTACGGGCGAAACGAGAGACAAGGGGGCCGGCCCTTGTCGGCACGGGCCGCCGGCATGCCTTCCACGCGTCTACGCTGCCAGCTTTGTCGGGCCGGTTTTGGGTTTTCCGGACTCGGCGATCCAGACGGCGGCGCCGAGGAGGACGAGGCTGGCGAGTAGACGCGGGAGATTCGTGGGCTCGTGGAAGATCAGGAGCGAGACGGCGACGCCGAGCGGGATCTTGGCGTTGTTGAGCGCGGCGAGGGTGCCGGCGTTGACCTGGGCGAGGCCGCGGTTCCAGAGGAAGAAACCCGCGCCGCTGGCGACGAGGCCGAGGAAGGCGAGCACGAGCCACTGGGTGTTCGTGGGCGTGAAGGCGCTCCATTGCGTGATGGGGGCGGCGACGAGCGCGGTGGCGACGAAGCCGCCGAGGGCGAGCCAGACGAAGATATGGGCGTCGTTGGCTTTTTTCTCCAAGGCGGGGCGGGTGCGCTTGTAGGCGACCTGGCCGGCGGCGAAGCAGAGGTTGGCGCCCTGCACGAGGAGGAAGCCGGTCATGACGTTGGCGGTGCCGACGCCGCGCGGGATGATGAGGCCGGCGCCGAGGACGGAGAGCAGGGCGGCGACGGCGTGGCGGGGGGCGAGTTTGTTGGTGATGGCCGAGTCGAGCAGGACGACGTAGAGCGGGGTAAGGATGGTGAAGAGGTAGACCTCGTGGCCCTGGAGGTGTTTGAAGGCCTGGAGGTAGAGCAGATACATGAGGCCGAACTGGATCGCGCCGATGCCGGCGAGCCAGGCGGAGGTGCGCCTCGCGAGGAGGCCCGGGCGGAGGAAGGGCGCGAAGACGAGGAAGGTGAGGCCGAGGCGCAGCGTGGCCACGGCGGGGGAGGGGAGGTCGCCGAGGAAGTGTTTGATGAGGCCGGGCGAGAAGGCCCAGAGGAGCGAGACGAGCAGCAGGAGGAGCATCGCGACGTTATTTTTGGACACGGAGGACACGGAGCTCGGACACAGAGGTCACGGAGGTCCGGACAGGCCGTTGGCGCGATGAGCTAGCGAGGCGACGAGACGCGAAGGCAAGGGAGGAGATGAAGGAGCCGAAACGCGAACTACGCGGTGACGGGCGCGCCGATGGCGTAGAAGTGGCCGCCGGCGACGTGGTGGATGGTGCGGAGCTCGTCGGGGGCGGTCTCGAAATGCCAGTGGCCTTCGGAGAAGACGCGGGCGTCGGCCTGGGCGGCGAGGACCTCGGCGATGAAGAGATCGTGGTCGCGCTCGTTGCGCGCGTAGCGGTCGTCGCGGAGGACGCGGCACTCGAGCCAGGCGACGCAGCCGGAGACGAGCGGGGCGGCGATCTTTTGCGCGGGGAAGGTGGCGAGACCGTGGCGGGCAAACTTGTCGGCGTGGTCGCGTCCGGATTCGTGGCCGACGCCGGCGGCGGCGGCGGCGAGGGCGACGGGAGGGACGTTGAGCGCGAATTCGCCGGAGGCGTCGACGAGTTCGCGGGTGAAGGTGTCGGCGGCGATGACGGCGAGGACTTTTGGGGGATCGTAGTCGAGGGGCATGGTCCAGGCGGCGGCCATCACGTTGGCCCGGCCGCCGTGCGCGGCGGTGATGAGCACGGTGGGGCCGTGGGTGAGGAGGCGGGCGGCCTTGGGCAGGGGGACGGGGCGGGCGTCGGCGGGCGCGGGCATGAGGAAGGAGCGTGGAGCGAGGAGCGTGAGGCGTGGAGCCGAAATCGGAGGATTCGGAAGGCCGGACGGTCGCGCGGCGGCGAGGGCGGCGCAAGGTCGGGCAAATCCTTGTCACCGGTTGCGTTTGGGCGGCGTCTTCAAACTTTCCAAGCCACCCCGACATGAGCGCTCCGGATTTCTTTGGTCACGGAGAGCACGGAGCTCGGACACGGAGAACACGGAGGACCGATCCATAGAACAGCAGAGGGCGGGGGGCACTTGGAGTGGAATGCAGAGAAGGAGGACGGACCTCCCCAAACTCTGTGTCCGAGCTTCGTGTCCTCCGTGGCGAGGATCGTTTCCGGCGGGGCCTCAGACCCGGAAGATGGCGCCGAGTTTTTTGCCGAGGACGATGCTCAGGCCGACGATGCAGATGCCGAGGAAGGCCATGGCCCAGACGCCGAGGGCGCTGGCGATGAACTGGCCGTCGCCGAGGAGCTGGAAGAGTTCGAGGATGGCCTTGGTGATCGGGTAGAAGGCCTGCTTTTGCGCGAGTATCAGGGAATCGGATACCTCGAGCATGGCGAAGGCGAAGGCGAGGAGGCCGCCGGCGATGAGGTTGGCGGCGATGAGGGGAAGCGTGATCTTGGCGAGGGCCTTGAGCGGCGGGCAGCCGAGGTTTTGCGCGGCCTCCTCGAGCGTCTCGCTGGTCTGCTGGAAGCCGGCCACGGCGGAGCGCACGACGTAGGGCAGGCGGCGGACGGAGTAGGCGATGACGAGGAGGACGGTCGGGTTTGCGACGGGGTCGAGGAAGGCGAAGGCACGGCCTTCCTGGCTCATCGCGAGGTAGCCGAAGGCGACGACGAGGCCGGGCACGGCGAGCGGGAGCATGGCGAGGACGTCGAGGACGCCGCGGCAGGCGAGTTTGGAGCGGACGACGACGTAGGCGATGGCGACGCCGAGGACGAGGTCGACCACGGTGCTGGCGGCGGCGAATTTGAGGGAGTTGGCGATGGCCGAGACGGTGAGCGGGTGGCCGAGGGCGAGCTCGAAGTTTTCGAGGGTGAAGCCCTGCGGCAGGATGGAGGCATACCAGTCGCTCGCGAAGGCGGTGAGGACGACGCCGAGGTGGGGCAGGACGGCGAGGGCGGTGACGCCGCCGAAGAGCGCGGTGCAGAGGAGGGCCGGGCCGAGCGGGAGCGGGCGCGCGCCGCCGGTGGAGGAGGCCTTGGCCATCATGGCGTAGGACTGGCGGCCGAAGAGGCCCTTGCCCAAGGCGTAGAGGGCGGTGGTGCCGAGGAGGAGGAGCGTGACGAGCGCGTAGGGGGCCGGGTTGCCGCCGATGTCTTTCAAGCCGTGGAAAATCTGGACGGACGCGACGCGCGAGTAGTCGAAGACGAGGGGCACGCCGAGCTCGGTGAAGCCGGCGATGAAGACGATGGTGCCGCCGGCGAAGAGGCCGGGCTTGATGAGCGGGAGCGTGACGCGGCGGAAGCGGCGGAAGCCGGTGCAGCCGAGGTTTTGCGCGGCCTCCTCAAGGGCGGGGTCGACGTTGGCAAGGGCGGCGGCGCAGTTGAGGTAGACGATGGGGTAGAGGGTGAGGGCGCCGACCGCGGCGATGCCCCAGAACGGCGCGACGGCGAACCAGTCGAAGGTCCAGCCCTCCGGGCGGAGGCCGAGCTGGATGAGCAGGGCGTTC
>CAMLNJ010000460.1 GCA_946481225.1 uncultured Verrucomicrobiota bacterium
CACGCGCACCGGGATGCCGCCCACCCCGCCCGGCGTGGCGGCCAGCGCGAACTCCACCGAAAGCGTCACCCCCAGCGCCTCGCGCCAGCGTATCCGCCGCGCCACGACCGGCGCGAGCAGCCAGGTGCGCGTGCCGTTGCAGGCCCAGGCCAGCGCGACCATCGCCGGCGCGAAGGCCAGCAGGCTCCAGCGCGCCTCGCCAAGCCGGGCCCAGGTATCCACCCGCACCATAAACAAAAACACCGCCGTGCCGACCGCCATCGCGATCACCGCTCCGCGGAGCGCGGCCCGCAGCCAGGCCGCCGGCAAAATCGCCCCGCCGCTCACGCCCAGCCGCCTCCGAGCGGCGTCACCTGCGCGGTCACGGGCCCCGGCCGCGGCACGCCGCCTAGCTCGCGGTAAAGCGCCGCCAGCCCCTCATAAGTGCGCCACCAGGCGAAGCTCGCCTTCACCGCCGCGTGCCGCGCCGTCCGCGCCTCCGGCCTCGTCCCGGAGGACAACGCGCCCCCGATCGCCGCGATCCACGCGGCCTCGTCGGTCGCGCCGACCCGCGCGTTGCCAGCCAGCGGCAGCAAGGTGTCGTCCATCCCGCTCCCGAGCGACACCACCGAGGGCAGCCCGCAGGCCTGCGCCTCCAGCAGGCTGAGGCCAAAGGTTTCGCCCATGCCGGCGTGCACGAAAACGTCCGCCGCCGAATAGGCCGCGGCCAGCGAGTCGCCCGAATGCAGGTAGGGCCGCCAATGCACGCGCGCCCCCGCCTCCGCCGCCCAGCCCCGCGCCCGTTCGCGCCACTCGCCGTCGCCGACCAGCACGAGATGCAGGCGCGGATCCGCCGCCCGCATCGCGGCGTGAACGCGCACCAGCCAGTCGATGCGCTTCTCGCGCGCCAGCCGGCCCACGAAGAGCAACACCCGCGCGTCCGCCGGCAGCCCCCATTCCGCGCGCATTCGCGCCGCCTCCTCGGCGGCGCGCGGGTAGAAGCGGCCGGTGTCGACCCCGAGGGGGATCAGGCGCGTGTGATTCAACCCCTTCGCCCGCCAAAGTTTTTCCAGCGGCGGCGTGGCGACCACCAGCGCGTCCATGCCCGAGTAAAGCCGGCGCAGATAGGCCGAGACCACCCGCTCAAAACGCGCCCCCGTCCGCTCTCCGCAAAAACGCCCCACCGTGCGATGCCACGCCCGCGGGTAGTCCGAATGATAAAACCCCACGATCCGCGCCGGCAGGTCGTGCGCGATCCGTCGCCCTATCCATGCCGTCAGGTAGGGATCGCCGACCTCGATCACATGCGGGCGAAACCGCGCGACCACCCGCTCGATCGCCGCCCGGTCGCGCAGCACCCGGTAGCTCGCCGAGCCGATCAGCCGCGGCGACTTGATCGTATGCACCCGGCTCTCCGCCCAGCGGTCCTCGCCGTGCGCCGGCCCCGGCACGACCACGCAGTGCTCGATGTCCGGCACCGTCTCGAGAAAGCGGCACTTGTCCTCGATGAAACGCTTCACCCCGCCGCTGATCGGCGAATGAAACTGCACCAGATCGACGACGCGCAGTTTCTCCCCGGGCGCGGGCGGACGGAACTGCGGCGGCGGAATGAGCATGCGTTCGAAAGGACGAGTATGAGACCAATCCGACGGGCAAGCGGTTCCCCGCCAACTCGTTTCCACCGAGGGTCGCCCGCTTTTACGACCGGTGAAAAAGCGGGCCCGCCTCCTTCAGGCCCGCCGCAGCGTCGTCACACACTCGAGATGGCGCGTCTGCGGAAAGAGATCGAAGGGCTGCACCGCCGTCACCGCGTAGCCCGCCGCCGCGAAGGCGCGCAGATCGCGCATCTGCGTGGCCGGGTCGCAGGAGACATACACCACGACCTTCGGGCCGTATCCGAAGAGTTGCGACAAAAACGCCTCGTCGCAGCCCTTGCGCGGCGGATCGATCACCATCGCCGTCTCCGCCGCCGGGAACTCCAGCCCGGCGAAGATCGCCGGGGCGTCGCCCGCGCGGAACGTCGCGTTCGCGATGCCGTTGAGCCCGGCGTTCTGTTTCGCGAAGGCCACGCTGCTCTCGCTGATCTCGACGCCGGCCACGCGCTCGAAGGCCCGCGCGCAGACCAAGGCGAAAAGCCCGCTGCCGCAGTAGGCGTCGACGAGGAAACGCGCCCCGCTCGCCGCCGCCTGCGCCCGCACGTAGGCCGTGAAGGCCGGCAGAATGAAGGGGTTGTTCTGGAAAAAGTCGCGCGCGAGGAACTTCAGCCGCAGCGGCGCCGCGTCCGGCCGCTCGGGATCGGCCACGGTCTCGGTGATCACCGCGTCGTAGTCGGTCGTAACCGCGCCCGAGGCCTCGCGGAGGAGCAGGGTCGCGCCTCGCTCGTAGTCGCCCGCCGCCGCCTTGGCGCGCACGCGGGCGCGCGCCGCGCCGAGCTCGGCGTTGATCGCGTCGGTCGCGATCGGGCAGCGCGGCACGTCGACGATGTCGAAACGGGTGCCTTGCCGCAGAAACCCGATCGGCAGCTCCGCCGGATCCGCGCCCGGCCGCGGCGGATGAAAATGCGGCGTGATCTTCGAGCGGTAGCCGAACTGCTTCGGAGAACCGATCACCGGCGAAACCGGGAACTCGATTCCCGCCATGTATTTCAGCAGTTCCTCCACCTGACGGCGTTTCCACTCGAGCTGCGCCGGATAGGCGAGGTGTTGATACTGGCAGCCGCCGCAGCGACCGAAGAGCGGACAGGGCGGCTCCGCCACGCGATCGGGCGAGGCCTGCAAAATTTCGACGAGGTCCGCCTCCGAGTAGTTCTTGTGGTTGCGGAAGATCCGCGCCCGCACCCGCTCGCCGGGCAGCGTGAAGGGCACCATCACCACCCAGCGCGCCGCCGGGTCCTCGGGATGCGGCACGCGGGCGAGCCCGACGCCGAGGTTGGTGAGCGTGGCGATCTCCAGCTCGAGCTCGGCATGATAGGCGAAGGGACGGTCGTTGAACTTTTGTTTTTTGCCCACGGAAAGACACGGAAGGACACGGAAAGCCGGGCGTGCGCAAAAGGATTTTGTCTTTCCACCCTCTTCAGTGTCTTCCGTGTGTTCCGTGGTCCCTTCCATCGAAACCATCTCCAGCCTCCAAAATCCGCGCGTGAAACAACTCGTGAAGCTGCGCGACCGCCGCCCGCGCGACGAAGCGGGCGTGTTTCTCGTCGAGGGCTACCGCCAGATCCGCCGCGCCTTGGACAAGGGCATCCCCTTCACCGAGCTCTACATCTGCCCCGAGTGGTATCCCGGCGAGCAGGGCAACGAGTCCGCGCTCATCGCCGACGCCCAGGCCGCCGGCGCGAAGGTTTTTCAGCTCACGAAAGACGCGTTTTCCAAAGTCGCCTACCGCGAACGCCCCGACGGCCTCCTCGCCGTCGCCCCGCAGTGGCGCAAGACCCTCGCCGACCTCGACATCCTCCTCGACGCCAAGGCCGCCGCCGCCCCGGGTCGCGCTCCCTTCCTCCTCGTCGTCGAAGCCATCGAGAAGCCCGGCAACCTCGGCACCATCCTGCGCAGCGCCGACGCCGCCGGC
>CAMLNJ010000461.1 GCA_946481225.1 uncultured Verrucomicrobiota bacterium
GGAGCCGGGCGCGGCGGACGCGGCGGCGTCGGCCTTGCGGAGGAGGACCTTGATCTCGCGGCCGGCGGTGAGGCGCAGGCGCTGGAGGATCAGGTCCATGTAGTTGTCGTTGATCCAGATCGCGGCGAAATCGTTCGGCACGCCGAGCACGAGCTGCTCCCCGCCCGTCTCCAGGCACACGATGGGGTCGAACCAGAGCTTGAACACATCCTCGGGGAAGAGGCCGCGCAAATCGGATTTGGCGGAATCCCAGAGGTTGGTGGTGCTGGCGGTGGCGACGGGCATGGAGGACGTGACGAGGGAGGACGGTGGATTTATTCACAAAACGCCCAAGACGGGCTTTTTCGTCACATCCCTCCCAAGGCCTCCGGCGCGGACGATCCAAAGAGAGAAAGGGGAAAAATGCGGCATCCGGCAGAGGCCGGGGAGGCGCAGTCACAAGTCTTTGACGACTAGCGACGTAGAAAGTCTCTCGGCGGTCGGCCGAAAACGTGGCAGCGGCAGGGGTGGGAAAGAGCGCGGCGAGGGACGCCTGAAAGTAAAACGAGGGCGCAATAACGGGGACCGCGCGAAGCCTTTCAAGGGCAAGTTTCCGACAAGTTATTCACCGCGTTTTGGCGCATAAGTTTTCGCGTTTTAACATTGCCAAAAACCTAAGGGAAAACCCGGAGGCGTTTTCCCTCTGGGACCGGCGTCACCAGATTGTCACTACAGGGCTTGCGGACGCCAAAAAAAGGGGCGCGGAGTCAAAATCCGCGCCCCGGAGGGATGATCGAATATAAAGTCGTTTTACGGAGTGATGGAAGGGCGCGTGGGCGCCAAGCGGACAGGCGCCGCGGTCAGAGCCGCGCCGGAGGCGGCCTCGGCGGGCTCGACGATGACCGCGCCGGGGACGGCGTCGCCCTCGGACTTGGGAGTATTCCCGACGGTGGAGTCGGTGGCGGTCCGGGCGGCGTCGAGGCGGCCTTGGAGGTCGCGCAAACGCTTGGTGAGGTCGGTCTCCTTGGCCCGGCGCTCATCGTTATTCAGAAGCTGAAACCGGGAGGCGTCGCGCACGATGTTGGCGGGGAGCAGAAGGAGGCGATTGATCACGCCTTGGTCCTTGATCGAGCTGAGGTAGAGGGCGGTGAGCTCGGAGGAGAGCGCCATCGATTCCTGGGCGAGGCTTTGGGTGAGCTGCACCTGGGTGCCGAGGCGTTCGTTGCGGGCGAGCTCGTCGGAGAGCACCCCGGTGATCTGCCGGGAGATCTGGTCGGCGTAGCGGTCGAGCGATTCGCGAGTAAGGTTCTGGTCGCCCGCGATCTCGGCGAGGATGGGCTGGATGCGTTCGGAAAGGCGACCGGAGACCTTGTCGATCTGCGCGTTCTGCATCTGCTCGGCCTCCTCGGGCGTCCTAGGCAGGGGATTATAGGGTTGGAGCTTCTGCGCGACGGCCTCGGCGAGCTGCGCGACCCGGGCGGCTTCGGCGGCCTTGGCCTCCTCCTCGCTCTCGAACAGGCCGCCGGAGCGGGCGGCGATGGCGCCCTTGAGGAGCTGATTGACGGCGGCGATCTGCTTTTGGGTTTCCGCCGCGCTGCGCTCGAGATCGGCGGCGTGGGCAAGGCGCATCTCGTCCATCGCGCGGCGCTGCGCGGGAAGGACCTTGGCGTTCACATAGTAGGCGTAACCTCCGAGCGACGCGCCCATGATGAGCGCGGTAACGACGATGGCGGGGAGTTGTTCTTTGAGCTTCGACATAAGTAATCGGTTAACAGTGGTGACCCGGAAAGCGGAGCAAAAGTTGCGCGGGCCGAGGCCGCTCTCGCGTTTTACCCTATCCTGCACTCCATCGCGTTCCCGGGGGCCCGGCCTGCGCGTCTCCGCTATTCTCGCGCCGCCCCGCACCTCCGCCATTCCGCTCAAAACATGAGCCTTAATCGCTACGAACAAATGGTTTACGATTACCTGCAAACGCAGGCCGACGAGCGTCGCCACTGGGAAGGCCTCGTCAAACGGGAGGCGGCCCGCGCCGGCGATCCGCACGCGGCGGCCTTTTCCCTCGAAGGCGAACTCTGGCGCTACTACGTCGAGCGCGCCGGCGTGACGGAGCCCTTCCGCGGCGCCGCCCGCCGCGAGGGCCTCGCCCGCACCAGCATGCGCAATCTCGCGGAGTTGCTGCTCCGGCTCTGGGCCCCGCCTCCGAAAACGCCCGAACGCGCGCCCTTCACCCGCCCCTGAGCCCGTGCCCCGCCTGGCAAGGATTTGTGCAGCCACGGGCGTGTCGCCCCGTGGGTCCGGCAAGCGCGCCACCCTTGATTTCAGGACCTCCGATTCGCCGAACCCTCGCTCGTCCGCTCCTCCCGCGAGCGTCATCCGTGCTTCATTCGCTCCCGGTGCGAAATGCACCCGCGCCGGTGCATCCGGCCCTTTTCCACGTAGGCCGCGGGGCGCGCTACGGCTCGCCCGCGCTGGCACGAAGCATGCAAGGCACGCGGTGGTAAATTAAGTGTGTCGCCCCGCATTTCCATCACTCCGGCATCGACAACCCGCCGAGCGCGCGCAGCGTGGGACACGTTATCCACCACCTAATGGAAACCACCACCGGTCCGGTCGGTCTGAAACCTCGGCTCAAGGTGTCCGCGAAGGCCAAGACCTTCGTCCTCGACACGAACGTCCTCCTCCACGATCCCCAATCGATCTTCAAGTTCGAGGACAACAACCTCGCGATCCCCGTCGAGGTGCTTGAAGAGCTCGACGCGATAAAAACGGAGCAATCCACCGAGCGCGGCCGCAACGCCCGCCGCGTGCATCGCATCCTCTCCGAGCTCCTCCCCGACTCGCGCTCCATGCACGAGGGCGTGAAGCTCCAGAACGGCGGCACGCTCTCCGTCATCATCAACCCGTGGCTCGCCGATCCCGCGCTGCGCGACACGCCGCAGATGACGGCCTTCCGCGCCATCCTCCCCGACCTCGCCAAGAAGGACAACCGCATCATCGCCGCGGCCCTCTACGTGAAGTCCTGCTACCCGCCGCCGACCATCCTCGTCACGAAGGACGTCAACGTCGCCCTCAAGGCCCGCGCCGTCGGGCTCGAGGCGCAGGACTACCTCAACGACAAGGTCGCCGAGGTCGACGACGAGGGCGACTACCGCGAGATCGAGGTCACCATCTACGAACTCCAGCGCTTCGCCTCCGAAGGCGAGTTCACCCTCGACGACGAGACCGCGGGGACGCTCACGCTCAACGAATACGTCCTGCTCCGCTCCACCGAGGGAAAAACGATGCCCGCCCGCTACTACGGCGAGGGCCGCGTCTGCCGCCTCAACATCCCCGACTGGGTCAAGGCCCCCGGCGGCATCCCCATCCGCGGTCGCAACCTCGAGCAGCAATTCTTCATGGACGCGCTGCTCGACGACTCGATCACGCTCGTCACCTGCTTCGGCAAGGCCGGCACCGGCAAGACGCTCCTCTCCATCGGCTGCGCCCTCCACCAGACGCACGACGACAAATCGCGCTACGACGGCGTCTCCATCTCCCGCCCCGTCTTCGC